>NZ_FQYM01000020.1 GCF_900141705.1 Fibrobacter sp. UWP2 | reverse complement strand
TTGCTTGGTGTTTTTTTGCTGAACCAAATTTACAAGTTGGAGACCACCTTTTTCTTTTTGGTTGCAGAAATTTCAACTAACTTTGGGGCATCTTCGAAATTTCCATTAGTCAATGGCAACAAATCAAAGCCATGATTACCTATACTAACATAATCATTGCCACAACTGTAAGAAGGTAAAAATTCTGCTATTTGAAGTTTTGAACATTCGTCAAAACTTATGGGTAGCCGCAAAACCCTTTTTTGATCATCTGGATTGAATTGAGTTATCTTAAACTTACATTTAGGAACAAAGGTACGTTCCGTTAAATGAGCAGTCCAATACGGTTGCTGATAAAGATAAAATGGGAAAATTTCAAATAAATCATCGTGAACATAATTATACGACCCTGTTTTTTCATCATACACATCATTATTTATATCAAAGAAAAAAATCTTTGACTTTAAAATGATTTTTCTTTGAATCAACTCATTTGCTGTAGTCTTCGCTTCATAAGGTTCAATGAGATAAAGTCCTTTTGATTTGGAATAACAGGCATGTAGATACTTATTTTTTAAGGCCGACTTCAGAAATTCTTCCGTTTGCGCCACATCAATTAAAACGATATATTCACCATATTCATCAAATTCACTAGGCGTTTTTAATTTTTCAATAATGATGTCGGCTTGATTATCATCAAAATTAAAATTACGAATGCCTTTTTCATCTGGTAAAACAAAATCTTCTTCCAAGACTCCGTTAGCACTGCTTTCAGGAATGTCACACGGAATAGGGCCGTTTTCATTAAAATCAAAAATGGCGATATTGCCGTCTTTATCAGCAATGAACCAACCCGTGGACATTGAGTGAGTTGCAGGATATTCCTTATCTATAAACATAGGACGTTTCTCATCAAATTAACCTTAGTCATTACAAATATATATTCAATCCAATGTCATAATCTGTCATTTTACAGTTGAAATCAAAATTTGGGGATAAAAACTCATCTAGCTCACATTTTTTGAAAAAAAGAGGGTCAACAGCGGGATTAGCCGGGGCGTTGCGGGTCGGCGACTGAGGGCTCGCAGAAAGGGTAGCGAAAAACCCGGTCGGGCGGGTTCGACAGAAGATGCCCGCCTATGCGGGCATGACAATAAGGGCGGGATCGGGGCTGAAGCGAGGGGAAGGCTTTCCCCTTTTACCAAAAAACATCCGCCTAATAAGACGGATGTTTGAAATTTTCAGAGATTGCTTCGGGGTTGCTCGCCCCTCGCAATGACAAATGATTGACTAGCGAACGACTTTTCTGTCGTCTTCGGTCATCTTGAGGAAGTCGGCAACCTTCATGGAACCCTTATCCCCGTCCTTGCGCTTACGCACAGAGACAACACCATCGGCCACTTCCTTCTCACCGACGATGAGGAGGTACGGCACCTTCTGGAGTTCGCACTGGCGGATCTTGTAGCCGAGCTTTTGACGCCTTCGGCGTCAGCGGCGGCGCCTCGGTCATGCCAAAATGCAAGCATTTTGTCGCGACGCTCGGCTTGCACGCTACTCGTTGCATTCATCGACTTCCACGCAAAAAAACGTAGGCTCAAAGGAAGCCTACGTTTGCGGATGTTATTTCCTTATTGATTAACGGACGACTCTTCTGTCATCAGCAGTCATGTCAATAAAGGCCTGAACACTCATCTGACCCTTGTCTCCGTCCTTACGTTTGCGAACGGCAACCAAGTTGTCAGAGGCTTCCTTTTCGCCTACAATAAGAATGTAGGGGATCTTTTGAATTTCACACTGACGAATTTTATATCCCAACTTTTCATTGGACTCGTCAGTTTCGACCCTAATTCCGGCGTTCACGAGTTCCTTCTCGACCTGCTTCGCGTAGTCAACGAACTTCTCGGAAATCGGGAGCACGCGGGCCTGAACCGGAGCGAGCCACAGCGGGAAATCGCCCATGAATTCTTCAATCAAAATGCCGAGGAAGCGTTCGATGGAACCCACGGCCGCACGGTGCAGCATCACCGGAATGTGCTTCTGGTTGTCCTTACCGACATATTCAGCACCAAGGCGCTGCGGGAGGTTGAAGTCAACCTGGATGGTACCGCACTGCCAGTCACGACCGAGGCTGTCCTTCAGCGTGAATTCGAGCTTCGGGCCATAGAAGGCACCTTCACCCGGGTTCAAAATGTAGTCGAGGCCAGCGAGCTTCGTGGCTTCGGCGAGGGCGGCTTCAGCCTTGTCCCAGATTTCGTCGGAACCCACGCGCTTTTCCGGGCGGGTGGAGAACTTCACCACGATATCGTCGAAACCGAAGTCGTGGTAGATTTCCTTCACGAGGGCGCAGAAGTCAGCCACTTCGCTTGCAATCTGATCTTCGGTACAGAAGATGTGGGCGTCGTCCTGCACAAAGCCGCGCACGCGCATCAGGCCGTGCATCGTACCGGCAGGTTCGTAACGGTGGCACTTACCGAATTCGGCAAGGCGCATCGGAAGGTCGCGCCAGCTGCGCAGCCCGGTGTTGAAAATCTGAATGTGGCAGGGGCAGTTCATCGGCTTCACGGCCATTTCCACGTCGCCAGCGAGCGTCTTGAACATGTTCTCGTTGTACTTGTCGGCGTGGCCGGACTTGATCCACAAAGTCTTGTTCACGATTTCCGGCGTAATCACTTCGAGGTAGCCGCGACGGTCAATCTTCCCGCGGATGTAGTCCTTCAGGGCGTTCACCATCTTGGTGCCCTTCGGGTGCCAGAACACCATGCCCGGGGAGTGGTCTTCGATGTGGTAGAGGTCCATTTCCTTGCCGATCTTGCGGTGGTCGCGCTTTTCGGCCTCTTCCAGGAACTTCAGGTAGGTTTCGAGGCCTTCCTTGTCGGCAAAGCAGGTGCCATAGACGCGGGTCAGCTGGTCGCTGTTCTGGTCGCCGTGCCAGTAGGCGCCCGACATCGAGAGCACCTTGAAATTCTTGAGCTTGCCAGTAGAAGGCACGTGGGGGCCGGCGCAGAGGTCTTCAAAGTTCTTGCCCGGTTCGCCAGTCACGTAGAAGCTGAGCGTACCGTCGCTACCCTCGCGGGCGAGAGCGCGCTGCGCGTTATCCGTCTTGTACTTGTCGCCCTCGGTGCGCTTCAGGCCATCGGCGGCGCTGACTTCGCAACGGGTAAACGGACGGTCTTCCTTGATGATTTCCTTCATGCGCTTTTCGATGCGCTCGAAATCCGACTGCTGGATCGGGGTCGGTGTCATCAAATCGTAGTAGAAACCCTTTTCGATAGCCGGACCGTAAGCGAGCTTGGTGCCCGGGAACAGGTCGCAGATGGCTTCGGCGAGCACGTGGCTGCAGCTGTGACGCAGGAGCATCAGAGCATCCGGGTCGTCGTTGCTCGGCGTGATAATCTTGATGGTGCCGCTCTCGGTGAGCGGGCGCGTGAGGTCGAGGACCTTATCGCCGAGTTTGACGCCAAGCGCCTTGCGTGCAAGACCTTCGGAAATGCCCTTCGCAATTTCGAGGCCGGTGGTGCCCGATGCTACGGAACGTACGGAGCCATCGGGGAAGGTGAGTTCGATTTGAGACATAAATAATCCTTTTTATGGGCGGTTCTCGCCCGGTTCCCCAGAAATACGACATCTGGCGGTGCGCGCAAATTTAGCTAAAGGCGAGTGTCGCGGCAACCGTGCTTGCACGAGTTGACATGACCGAGCCGTGCTAAATGCACGCGAAGCGTGCCAAGTAGAATTTGGCTTGCGTTTCGGCAAATAAAAATGCCCCGTTTGTCACCCTGGAGTACAGCGTTAGGGGCTAAACGTGTCATTCTGAGCGGAGCCCGTAGGGCGAAGTCGAAGAATCTAGTCCTGATTATACAAAGGGGAACGCCTTCCCCTGGGTCGCACTGCGTTGCTCCCCACCCCTTCTCCTAGGGGCTTAGCCCCTAAGACCCCGAAAACGCTCTACACTTTATAACGCGCTCTTTTCTCTGCGACGCAAAGTGCAGTTTGTTTGCTGCGTTTTTTGAGCCTCATTTTAGGGACAAGCGTCATTTGGATTCCCATGGCGTTCAGCACCTTGAAAATGGTTTCGAAACGTGGGTGCGCTTTTTCGTCTAAAGCCTTGTAAAGACTTTCACGGCCGAGTCCTGTCTTTTCAGCTATCTGCGACATTCCCTTGCTTTTGGCGATGTGTCCGATGGCTCGGAGAAACAGCGCGGGATCATCCGATTCACTGACCAAATTCAAATATTCGGCGACGATTTCTTCGCTGTCGAGGTATTCGGCAATATCTAAGCGTTTGTGCATACATAACAATGTATCTAATCGGATACATGTTGTCAAGAGGCAAAAAAAGTTTTGATAGATGAGAATCTTTCAATAATTTGAAAGCCCCTTGACGTAGCCAATCTATTTGTATATATTGTAGCTGATATTCGATAATCCTCGTGACAGTCGACATAGACCTTCGGGTCCGTACGTGCATTCGCGGCGGGGCCCATCAACCTTCTTGATGGTTCTGTTGGATAGCTGGTAGGAACACGACCTACTCGAGTTCACTCGAAAGAGTGACAAGTAACGCCGGGGAAAGCCCCCGCCAACAGGATTGCAAGATCATCCCATTCCGCGCAAGGCGTGGAAAATCTCAATACATAACAAATAAGCAAGGGCATGTTGTGCGCTGTTTTTCAGCATAATTGCAACAGCCAGTCAAATTGTCGCCCAATGGCGACGGTTTTAATAGCGAGGCTATTTGATGACTTTGGAAGAACTCAAAAAACTGATTTCTAAAGATGAAACGAAGAATATTGAACTGAAAAAATCTACCGGCGAACTTCGAGAAGGCATGCATACGGCATGCGCCTTCCTGAATTCCGATGGCGGCGTTCTCGTTTTCGGTGTCACGCCTTCCTTGAGTATTGTTGGGCAAATCGTTTCTGAATCTACCCGTCGCGATATCGCGCAAGCGTTAGCGGGAATAGAACCTGCGGTCACCCCTGTTATTGAATATGTAGACATTCCCGACAAGGACAACCATCAAGTAATCGTACTGAGGTTCAATCCGTGGGTCTATGGGAATGACCCGTACACATTTCATGGAAGACCATACTATAGACTGGAAAGTGTCACTAAAGCAATGCCTAGGGATATGTTTGATGCTAGAATTCGGATCAACATGCCGCACAAATATTCGTGGGAAATGAGGGTGGCTGAGGGGTATTCTATAAAAGACCTTGATGTCAGCACAATTCGTGGCGTAGTCCGTCTCGGAGTCGAAGAAAAACGAATTCCGGTGGGGTCACTCAATGAGTCAATTAAAGTAATATTGAAAAAATGGAACCTGTTGGATGGCGACAATTTGCGGAACGCCGCTGTGTTTCTTTTTTCTAAGAGATTTTCGTATGATTATGAAATTCGAATGGCTCGTTTTAGAGGAACGGACAAAAATTACTTTATCGACAACCAGCAGGCTCATGGCAATTTCTTTGAACTGCTTGATGCGGGCATGTCGTTCTTTTTCAAGCATCTTTCTCTTAGCGGAGAAATCAAGGGGTTTAAAAGGGAAGAACACCTTGATGTTCCTGCAACGGCATTGCGCGAGGCACTGATTAACGCCCTTTGCCATAGGGATTATGACATTCACCAGTGCTCTATCGGCATTGCCATATATGACGACCGTATAGAAATTGAAAGCCCGGGCTTGTTACCCCGCGAATTAACTCCCAAAACTATTAAGCGGTCGCATAAGTCGTATCCACGAAACGAGATTGTTGCGACGGTTCTCTATCAAATAACATACTTAGAAAAATGGGGCTCGGGAATAAAGCGCATAATGGATGCTTGCAAGGCGGAAAATTCCCCGCAACCCTTTTGGAGTGAAGAGGGTGGCTATACCGTGGTGACGTTCCCGATGAACAAGCTGAACGGTAGGATTGTCACCCCAAATGAACCTCAAAATGTCACCCAAAATGTCACTCAAAATGTCACTCAAAATGACATTCCGAGAGCAGAAAAAGTGGAGCAGGTTGTTGTGGAAAATTCCATGATATCAAAGGATGATTTAGCTAAAAGGTTCAATGTTTCAAGTAAGACTATTTTGAGGGACCTCAAAAAACTTGGTTACGCTTGGGAAGGCGCATCGAAAAATGGTCGTTGGGTAAAAAAGGAACCTACGTCCACAAACTGGTAATAAACATCGGGCTCGCATCATCTGCTTTCTTGAAGCCGCAATGCTCGTAGAAGGCGAGTTCTTCGTTGTAGGCGACCACGACGATGCGGAGGTAATCCTTGTATTTCTCATGGACCTTGTCGACGAGGACTTTGCCGATGCTTTGGCCTTGATATTCGGGGCGCACGAGCAGGTAATGCACGTAGGCGTTCATGATGCCATCGTCCATCGCACAGATCATGCCGATGAGCTTGCCTCCGTCCCAGGCCGAGATGACGGTCTTGAAATTCTTCATCGCGACGACGAGTTTGTCGGGGAAATGTCCCGAGGACCATTCGACAGAGAGAAATAAGTCCTTTAAATCCTGTTCAGAAAAATCGTGAGTGTCTTTGTATGTAATGCTCATATTTTTTCTCTTAATGGTAATATAATATGGAATATAACTATATTTCTTGCATGACCATTTACAACATTGGCATGTATTCACTGTGCAGGTCGAGAATCTTGGCGATAAATTTTTGTATATTATCGTCATAGGCACTTAACACTGCCGACCGTATTTATGGATCGCTTGCGCGAAGGCGCGGGCGGTCCTTTTATTTTTTACCATAGGAGAAATCATGAAAAGGATAAAGATGGTCGGGATGAAATGGGAAGGGAATGTCAAGCTCTGGACGGGGCCCATGAAGCGCGTGAGCGTGTTCGCTTCGCGGACTGTTTCGCCGGATAGGTTCTCGTTGGAGTCGTGGGCTGCCGAAGAGGGAAGACTCCGGCACTGCATTGTGGGCACGTTCCACTCGGCGGCGGAGCTGCACCTGCTTTACGTGACGCTTGCCAACGGCGGCATGGCCATTTGGATCCGCGGTTGCCGCCTGCCGTTCCAGTATCCGCAAGACGTTTGCTACCGGGCGTTTGCCGAGAACCGCCTTCTTGTAGTTTCGTGCTTCAAGCGCAAGCATCACAACATCGAGACCGCCCGTTACTGCGCCCAGTTAGCTGCCATGGCCACCGACCGGCACGCCTACTGGTTTGGATACGAGAGCGACTTTTTGACGCCTATATGCGAGCGCGCCATGCTCCGTGGCAAGCAGGTGGAAATCTACGAGGAATGAATACCTTTTTTAAACAGGAAAGCTAAAAATCAACTGGTAAAGTTCGTTTAGTTTATTTGTACACCCTGATATAATCGACCAGCATTTCGTTGGGGAATTGCGAATCGTCGATGTCAAAGCCGGGCCATTGACCGCCTACGGCGACGTTCAAAACAAAGAAGAACGGCTTGCGGAACGCTTCGATGCCGCCGTCGCCGTCGATGGCGATTTCTTGGTACTTGAAGTCGTCCACGTACATGGTCATCATCTTGGAATCCCAGGTCATTTTGTAGTTGTGGAATTCGGTGATGTCGAGGTCGTAATGGGTGCCGTAGTACTCCTTGGTGCTGTTGCCGTAATCGGCCTGGCCGTCGGCATACCAGTGGTGTGTGCCATAAACGACGCTTTCCTCGTTCACCGCCTCGATGATGTCGATCTCGCCGCACTTGGGCCAGCTGACTTCGTCGATGTTCTCGCCCAGCATCCAGAAGGCGGGCCATATCCCTTTGCCCTTGGGGAGGGCGATTCGCGCTTCCACGGTTCCGTAGGTGAAACTCTTTTTGTGCTTGGTGATGATGCGCGCCGAGGTGTAATCGCTCCCTTGGTATGCCTCCTTGAGGGCGCGGATGTGCAAGTAGCCGTCCTTGACGTAGATATTTTCGGGACGGTCGGTGTAATACTGCTTTTCGTTGTTGCCCCAGCCCCATTCACCGTTGCCTATTTCGTAGCTCCAGCTGGATTCGTCAAGGCTGTCGCAGTTGAATTCGTCATTCCAAATGGGTGCGGGGTCCAGTTCTTCGCCAATGCAGGCGTCTTCGGAACTGCTTGCAGGCACGGCGCTGGAGCTGCTCGCGACGTTCTCCGTTGAACTGCTTGTAGGCTCGGCGCTGGAGCTGCTCGCGAGGTCTTGTTCGGAGTAGCTCTCGGGAGTCTCGGACGAGCAACTGGTAGACTCTAACTGCGGGCTGTTGTCGGGCCCGCTCGACGCGTCGTCGGAGCATGCGGCGAGAAGGGCTGTGAGCCCGAAGGTTGTCGCCAGCGCTGTGGCAAAAATCGGTAATTTCACAATCATCTCCATCTACCTGGACTTACGAGGGTTCCTCGGGGTGGATTCTCGCGATGATCCCGACGGTCGCGCGGGTCGCCTTCACCAGGTCGGCGGGGGCGATTTTCAGCTGCAGGCCGCGCTCGCCCGCGCTCACGTAAATATAGTCGAACTGCAGGGCGGTTTCGTGGATAAAGATGGGGAAGTTTTTTTTGAGCCCCAGCGGGCTGCAACCGCCGCGGATGTAGCCCGTGAGCGGGGTCAGGTCCTTGAGGGGGACGGTCTCGATTTTTTTGTTGCCCGAGACCTTGGCGGCGCCCTTCAAATCGACTTCCAAATTCCCGGGGACCACGCAAATTAAGTAACCGATTTTGTCGCCGTGAACAAGGATCGTCTTGAACACCTGGTTGATGTCTTCGCCGAGGGAATCTGCTACATGTTGTGCCCCCAGGTCGTTTTCGTCTACAACATAGGGTATTAATTCGTACGAAATCTTCTGTCTGTCAAGGATTCTGGCAGCGTTGGTCTTCTTTATTTCCATAAATTTACCTTGTACAACATCCTTTTTTCTAACTTCAAATATAAATCTTATAGAGAAAAACAAGGCGATTGGGTTTTGAATACGCGTGTTTACATAGCGGACGTTTCGACGTTGAGTCACAAGGCGACATTTGACCGCTTGTATTCGTTTGTTCCCGAGTATCGCCGGCAAAAAATTGACCGGATCAAGAACGAGGCTGGCAAGTGCCTCTCTTTGGGCGTTGGCCTTTTGCTCAAGGGCGCCTGCGAGGATTTTGGTATTGTCGGTGCCGACGAGCATATCCTTTATACCGAGTCGGGCAAGCCTTACTTTGAAAAGTATTCCAAGATCCACTTTAGCCTCTCGCATTCGTACGAGCGCGCCATGTGTGTGATGTCGACCTACGAGGTGGGTTGCGACGTGGAGAAGGTGCGGGGTAACAAGTTGAAACTCGCCGAGCGGTTTTATACGCCGGAGGAGTTCGAGTGGATTAAGGGCCTGGAGGGCGAAGATGCCCAGAACGAGGGCTTTTACAGGATTTGGACACTCAAGGAAAGCTATATGAAATTGACGGGTCTCGGTTTTGTGCTGAGCCCCGAGAAATTTGGTTTCCGTATGGACGGGGACCGTATTGTGTTGGACCACGAAGGCGCCAAGCCCGAGGTCCTGTTCCGCGAATTGGATTGCCAGGATGGCTACAAATATGCCTGCTGCCTTAAAAACGCGCCGGTGGATTGTATTATTGATGTAGAAAAACGACTTTACCGATGAAGAAGTACAACGCGATTTTGATAGGCAATGGGACTATGGGCAAGCGCCACCGTGCGCGGTTTGAGTCTTGTGGTGTTGAATTTGTTGCGATTTACGATTCCAAGGAGTGTACGGTCAAATCGCCGCTTGAGTCCTTGGATGCGGACTTTGTTGTGATTGCTTCGCCTGCGTCGACCCATTACAACTATGTGAAGGATTTTTTGAATCGCGGAATTCCCGTGTTCGTCGAAAAACCGCTCGCGACGACCGCCGCCGAGGCGCAGGAGTTGGTGGACTTGGCCCTGAGCAAAGAGGTCCCTCTCTTTGTGGCGCAGTCGGAGTGCTTCAATCCCATTTTTTTGAACTTCCGCAAGCAAATGGTCGCGGAACTCAAGATGGCGAAACGCGATGCCGACGGCAAAATCAACCTGAAGCTGGAATTCCGCCGCGAGCACGGCTATTCGGAACGTTGCCGTGATGTGAATGTCGCCCTCGATTTGATGGTCCACGACCTGAGCATGTTCCTCACGATGTTCAAGTACGAGAACGTGCAGCTGGAGAACTTTGTGAACAGCGGTGACGACGAGTCTTGGGCTTTTTTGCGGGTGGTCTCGGGCGAGTACGCCGGAGTCGAGGCCTGCATCAAGGTCAACCGCAATAGCAACAAGGACGTGCGCATGATTTCGGCGAGTTTCGATGATGCCGAATACATTGTGAGCCTTGCCAAGTACAGGGGCAACGGCGAAGTCGAGCATGTGTCCGACTCCCTCGATAACGAACACCGGTTCTTTTTGAGGCTGCTGCATGGCGCCTGCAAGGACTGGGGCCGCCGCGCCGCGCAAAACGCCGCCAATGCAGTGAAAATCGCAGCCGGTTAATCCGTACTGCCGAGTAATGGAACCTTGTATAAAAAGTTGGCAGATTTGACTTTTTTATTTTGTGAAAAGGTATGCAGAATTCTCGTGTTAACAAATTGTTTCTTGTACTTTGCCTTTTGCTTTCGTTGAATGCTTTTGCACAAAAGAATGATTCACTGGAAGTTCAGGATGTAGACCCGGCTGTTCTCTTGGATAGCATTGATCACTATCAAAATCTAATTGAAGATACGGAGGCTGAAGTTGGAGATATATCGTGGGGCATTTTGGGGATAGGCCTTGGCGGACTCAGCCTTGGTTATGGCATCTATTTTTTGAGTGATATTGCGGGAGCTGGTGGCGCTGGCTATGCCATTGGTGCGGGAGTGATTCCTCCTGTACTTATCTTAGGGGGCGTGACCTTGTTTATGGCCGGATGGACCTCGTTGTCAGCACAACGCAAGCTGCCAGAACGACTTGAAGAGTATAAGAATCGAAAAGCATTTTTTACGGAGCGTTATGACGAAATCAAGCTCAAATATGAACAAGAATATGAACAAGATTCAAGTTCTGTGAATCTGGCATACACTGAACTTTTAAATGACGAAATGTTTAGAGGCCTTAAGAAAAAAGCCCAGTGTCGCGAAAAAACAAACATTTCGGATTTTAACCAATGTGTGGTTGGCCTCTATAACAATGCTTCCTTATGGGGCTTTTCTTTGGGTGGTTTATTAGTAACTCTTGGTACAGCCTATGCCGTTACCCAAAAAGATGCAATGTCATCAGTGATAATCGCTGTTCCCCTGATTGGGCTGGGGGCCACCCATATCGCTCTCGGCGGGATGCTCAAACGTAAGGCGAATGAATACGAGGCCTTGACGGGCAACTGACTTGCATGTGCCCCTGTAAAAAAATCCCGCGATTTCTCGCGGGACTTTTTAATGGCGTGTCGCGTGGCCGATTACAACTTGATGCTGCAGGGCTTGGCGTTCCAGATTTCTTCGGCGTACTGCTTGATGGTACGGTCGGAACTGAACTTGCCCATGCGAGCCACGTTGAGGATTGCCTTTTCGGCCCAAGCCTTCTTGTTCTGGTATTCCTTCGCCACCTTGGCCTGCATGTCCACGTAGCTGCGGAAGTCGGCGCAGAGCATGTACGGGTCGTGGGTGAGGAGTTTGTCTGCAATGTGCTTGAACAGGTCCGGACGGTCGGGGCTGAAGAAGCCGGAACCGATGAGGTCGATAACGCGGCGCAGGTCGTCGTCCTTCTCGTAGAAGTCGCGCGGACGGTAGCCCTTGGCGAGCAGGTCGGTGACTTCTTCCACGGTGAGGCCGAAGATGAAGATGTTCTCGTCGCCGACTTCTTCCTTCATTTCCACGTTGGCGCCATCGAGCGTACCGATGGTGAGTGCGCCGTTGAGGGCGAACTTCATGTTGCCGGTACCCGAGGCTTCGGTGCCCGCAGTAGAAATCTGTTCGGAGAGGTCAGCCGCCGGGATAATCTTCTCGGCGAAGGAAACGCGGTAGTTCTCGAGGAACACCATCTTGAGCTTGCCCTTGCAGACCGGGTCGGCGTCGATGATGGCGGCCACGGCGTTCGCGAGGCGGATGATCTGCTTGGCCATCCAGTAACCCGGAGCGGACTTACCACCGATCATGATGGTGCGCGGCATGATTTCCTTGCCGTCCTTCACCTGGATGTACAGGTGGATGGCGTGGAGGATGTTCAGCAGCTGGCGCTTGTATTCGTGGATGCGCTTCACCTGCACGTCGAAGAACGTATCGGTATCGACATCGACGCCCTGCGTTGCCTTGAGGTACTTGGCGAGGCGTTCCTTGTTCTGCTTCTTGACTGCCATGAATTCCTTCTGGAATGCGGCGTCCTTAGTGAACTTTTCGAGCTTGCGCAAGTCATCGAGGTCCTTGACCCAGCTGTCACCAATCTTCTTGGTGATGAGCTCGGACATGGCGGGGTTGGCCTTGCGGACCCAGCGACGCGGCGTCACGCCGTTCGTCTTGTTGTTGAACTTTTCAGGCCACAGTTCGTAGAAGTCCTTGAAGAGGGTGGTCTTCAGGAGGTCGGAGTGGAGAGCGGCCACGCCGTTCACGGCGAACGAACCCACGATGGAGAGGTAGGCCATGCGGACCATCTTGCAGTTGCCTTCTTCGATGAGGCTCATGCGGGCGAGGCGGGCGTTGTCGCCGGGCCACTTCATGCTGACCATGCGCAGGAAGCGTGCGTTGATTTCGTAAATGATCTGGAGGTGACGCGGGAGGAGCTTCTCGAAGAGGCTGACGGGCCACTTCTCGAGGGCTTCCGGCATCAGGGTGTGGTTCGTGTAGGCGAACGTCTTGGTGACGATGTCCCAGGCTTCGTCCCATTCCATGTTCTCGATGTCGAGGAGGATGCGCATCATTTCGGCGATGGAGATTGCCGGGTGCGTATCATTCAGCTGGATGGCGACCTTCTCGGGGAACTTCTTCCAATCGCCGTCATGGAGCTTCTTGAAGCGCTTGATGATATCCTGCAGGGAGGCGGAGCACAGGAAGTACTGCTGCTTGAGGCGCAGTTCCTTACCGTTCATGGAGGAGTCGTTCGGGTACAGCACCTTGGAGATGGTCTCGGAGAGTTCCATGTCCTGCACGGCGGCAATGTAGTCGCCGTTGTTGAAGTAGCTGAGGCCGAAGTCGTCGGTGGACTTCGCGCTCCAGAGGCGCAGGTTGTTCACGGTGTTGTTCTTGTAGCCCGGAATCGGGGTGTCGTACGGGAGGGCGAGCACGTAGTCCTTTGTTTCCCAGCGGTTGCGGAGCTTGCCGTTGTCGTCCATCCAGCTCACCACGTAGCCGTAGAACGGCACCTTGATGGCGTTGGCCGGGCGGGCGATTTCCCAGGGGTTCGGGAGGCGCAGCCAGTTATCCGGCTGTTCTTCCTGCTCGCCGTTCACGATCTTCTGGCTGAACATGCCGTATTCGTAGCGGATGCCCATGCCGGTGGCCGGGAGTTCGAGAGTTGCCATGGAGTCGAGGAAGCAGGCGGCGAGGCGGCCGAGGCCACCGTTACCGAGACCAGCGTCAACTTCCTGTTCGCGGAGTTCTTCGAGGGTCATGCCGATTTCGTCGAGCGCTTCGGTGACGGCGCTTTCGACGTCGAGGTTCAGCACGGAGTTGCCGAGCGTGCGGCCAATCAAGAATTCGAGGGAGAGGTAGTAGACGCGCTTCACGTCCTGCTTGTAGTAGGTCTCCTGGGTCTTGATCCAGCGGTCCACGAGACGGTCGCGGACGGCGTATGCGACCGCGAGGAACTTCTCGTGGTCGGTCACGGTCACCTTGTTACGGGCGAGCGTGTGGTGGATGTGGTCGGTAAACGCCTTGCGGAACGATTCCGCGTCGGTGCCGAGCACTTCGACTTCTTCTGCTTTCTTGATTGCTTTTGCCATGATACACCTACGTTAAGGTTAAAATTTCATGAGCAAGTTTAGAAATTTTTACCCTCTTTGGCTAAACATCTATAGGGAATTCACGTATAAAAAGTTAATTTGAAGAATGAACTCCAACATAGGGCAAAACGATGCTAAAAAAATTTGGTTTACTGGGTTTTTCGATTGTGGGCCTGCTCATTGGCTGTAGCGAGGATTCTTCGTCGGGAACGGACGCTCCCGTTGCCGAAACGCCGTCTTCGGCCATCTTGTCTTCGGCGGCTACGGTCCCCGATGTCCCTGCCACGTCCAGCGATGCGCAAACGACCTCGGTCGAGGGCAGTTCGTCTAGCGTCACGACGCCCGTGGATCAGAGTTCGTCCACTCCGGTGGAGGTCGGTGGTTTTACACCGGGGGCATTCACCATTACGGCGACCCCCGATTCCAATGGGTTCTACGAAATTAGCGAAGTGTACAAGGCTGTGCCCGACGACCACAAGATTGTGTTTGTGATTCGCCATGCCGAACGTCAGAAAAGTGAAGGGCAGGAATCCCTGCTGACCGAGGACGGCGTGGCTCAAGCCCAGGCCTTGGGACAGAGGATTGGTCCGGGGGAAGCGTTCTACTATGCATCCACCGATTTTATTCGCACGCGCGAGACTTGCAACAACATTGCCATTGGCCGCGGCGAGTCTGCCGAGGTCGTGACCTGGAACGGTATTAACGGCGACTACTTTTTCCGTGTAACCACGGACTCCCTTGACGCTGTCATCAAGAGCCGTGGCGGTTCCTGGAAGAACATTTCCCAGTGGGCGTACGGGTTGAAAATCTCCAACGCCTATGTGGCGAGGTTGGCCGACGGCCTCTTCTACGACCTCTTTGAGAGGGGAGCCCAGTTTGTGAACGAAGTAGTGCTGGCGAATATGGGCAGCTGGAAGCGCGTGAGCTTCTTGGCGACCCACGACGTGCTGATTGAACCTCTGGTGGTTTACGCCTCCAACAGGCAAGTTGACGTGAACTTCTCGGTGAGCGGCCGTTGGGTCAACTATATGACGGGCATTGCCGTTATCGTGAACCCCGCCAACGAATACATTTTGTTGCCGGTACGCAGCTACGACGTGGGCTGGATGGTCTACGTCCCCATGGAAGAATAATCCGGTTTCATGAAAGTCGCTCTTTTGGGATCCACCGGTTTGGTGGGCAAGAACGTTTTAAAACTCCTGGCCCGGCTGGACCAGGTTGTTTCTGTTTATTGCCCCGTACGGAAGGCTCCTGCATTTATGGACCTGGGAATTATCGAGGGGTCTTCTAAAATCACGTTTGATGCAGTTGACTTTGAACAAATTAATAATAACGAAAGTGTACGGTCGGGCTTTGCTGGCTGCGACGCTGTCATCTGTTGCCTAGGGACTACCATTAAGCAGGCGGGAAGCAAACCTGCACAAGAAAAAATCGATTTAAGGCTGCCGCTCACGCTTGCCGCCATCGCGAAACGTGCGGGCGTGCCGCACTTTGAGTGTGTAAGCGCCCAGGGCGCGAATTCGCATTCGCCGTTCTTCTACAATCGTCTCAAAGGTATGCTAGAGGAGGGGCTCACGATGATGGGCTTCGAGTGCCTTACGTTGGTGCGCCCGTCGCTTTTGCTCGGCAAGCACAAGGACAAACGCTTTGGCGAAGACCTTTTGCAAAAAACATTGGGGCGTCATCCCGAATGGATCCCGGCGCACATACGCCCAGTCCATGCCGAGACTGTTGCCGCCCATTTGGTGGCGAGCCTTTTAAAACCGCCCAAAGGCGTGACTTGTGCGACTGACGGTGTCAAGGGCAAGCGGATCGTTTATAACCGCGTGCTGGCTCAAACTAAGGTTGACGAGCTGTCGTTCGATGCCTGATCGTTCACTTGGGGCACGGGATGCCGCCGAAAACGGCTTATTTGAACTTCCAGAACTTGTAAAGGTATTTGGCGGTCTGCATGGGAGTTTTGAGGAAGGCGCTCTTTTTGTACCCGCTCAGGGCGAATCCCTGCAGGACCTTGTAGAGCCCGACCTGTTCCTGCTTGTTTAGTGCCAAAAGGAACCTGCGGAACTTGAACTCAAAGTCGTGCGTTTTGCCAAAGTAGTTGTAACAGCGCTTTTCGTAGGTCTTGAGGTACTTGGCGGTGAGGTTGCCTGCGTCGCCGCTGCCCGTGGTGAGGCCCTCGTGGACGGTCTGCGCGCAGAACCGTCCGGCCCGCATGGCGGCCGCGATGCCGCCCCCGGTGAGCGGGTTCGTGTGGTGGGCGGCGTCGCCGACGAGGGCAAAGCGGTCGAGCGTGTAGCTCTTGAGCGTGCTCGATACAGGCACGAGCCCTCCGACCACGTGGTTGATTTTTGCCCCCGGGTAAAGCTTGTTCAGCCATTCCATCGTCACGTCGAGGATGTTCGGCTGGCCCGCCTTGGGCACCAAAAAGCCTGCGCCAAAGTTCGTGACGTTGCTCTTTTGCTTGGGGAAGCTCCAGATGTAACCGTCGTTGATAAAGTCGTGGCCCTGCCAAAAGGTGAGGTAGTCGGGCTTGGTCAAAAGCCCCTGGACCTCGATGTCGACGCCGGTGCAGGTGCTGCCCGGTAGCTGGCCGCATTTTAAACCGACCATGCGACCGACAAGGCTCTCGACGCCGTCGGCGGCAATGACCATTTTGGCGGTGACTTCTTCGATGCGTTCCCCTGCGCCCTGCCCACAGGCGATGCGCATTTTGCGCACGCCGTTCTCGACATCCGAAACGTACGTTGCCCGGGCGAGCGTCACCAGTTCGGCGCCGTCGTTCTCGGCAAGCTTGGCAAGGCAGGGGTCAAACTTGAGGCGGTTGAGCATAATGCCCGTATTCGGCTTGGGAACTTCGATGTTCACGCCGTCGGGTCCGTAAATGAAAAGCCCGTTGATAATTGACTCGATGCAGTCTTCGTCCACAGGACCGTAGGTTTGCAAATCCTCGAGGTTGGTGCTCGCCTCTCCGCAGCGCACGGGATAGCCAATGCGTTCGCGTTTTTCGATGAGCAACACCTTGTGGCCAAAACGGGCCAGGTTGCGAGCCGCCACGGAGCCTCCTGGCCCCGCACCAATCACAATCACGTCGTAATGGTTACTGAGCATCGTCCACCTCCCTGATGGTGAGGGCGCCTACGGGGCATGCCCTGGTGCACAAGCCACAGCGGATGCATTTCCCCTGGTCAATCTGCAAGTCCAGATTGTACATGTCGAGTGCCATTTGCGGGCACAAGCCCACACAGCCGGCGCACTGCAGGCATTTGCTTTTGTCGTGAACGAGACGTTTCATAAAGGAAAATATACAAAGATATCGCCGCAAGAGTGCGGCGACAATCACAAAGAATCAGGAATAAACAGATTCTAGTCTAGGATGGCGGGTTCTTTTTGCAACCCGTAAAAAACGCTGAGCCAGCTTTGCAGTTGCTGCCAGGTGGTGTCGCCTTTGGCCCGGATGGAATCGTCGAAAGACGTGAGGAAGATTTCGTCGATTTCTCCATTGAAGGCGTTTTTCCCTCCGATATCAATGTTGAACTGCGATTCAGAAAAATCGTCGCTAATTTTGATATCGGTGTTGCGGATGGTTTTCCCGTCAACGGCAATGGTCAGGTGCTTTTGCACAAAAACGACAAAGTAGTGGTGCCAGGAACCATCGAGAATTTTGGCGCTTCCGTAGAGGGTCGTGTCGGTGGATGCGGATTCAAGTCCACTATAGATTCTTGTGCAGATGGTGGCGGGGTCCTTTGAACATTGCCTGATTTCAAAGCCTCCGTTGACGGAGGGTGTAGATGAAAAGATAGTGAACCCGGTGTCGGCAGGGGCTTCTCCCTTGATCCAAAAACTGAATCCTAGACTTCCGTCTTCGAACAGCGGGAATCCATCGGCATATTTATGGAGCGTAAGGTCCTTTTTTGTTGAATCCAGGTGCAGGCCGGTTCCGTAGTAGCCTTCGCTGTCGTATGCGTCCAGGTTGTAAAAGGTGTAGGGGTGGGGCCCGAGGGAAAGGTAGGTGGGCTCGATTTCGCGCAGGCTTAATACGTTTCCGTCCAGCATGTTTGCTGAAATTTCGGGAAGGTCCATCAGCAACACTTCTTTTCCCTTGACGGATTTTGCATCCAGCAGGTAATCGATTTCGTAGCCGTTGGCATCGATCAGGGTTGGGACTGTTTCGGACTTGCTTTCCACCAAGATGGGAATGTGCTTCAGCGTGATGCTTGAATCCATGGCCTTGAGGGTTGCCACGACACTGTCGTTGAATGTCATTTTGCGGAGTCCCACCAAATAGCCGGGCTTGTCCCTGGTCACAAGGAGGGTGTCTTCAGAGCGGAAGCTCCAGTAGACGGAATCCGTCTCCGTTTCGCCTTCTGCAGTCATGATGGTGATTTTTTCAAAATAAGCACTGGGAATGCCATCGGCCAGTATGTAGCCACGGTCCACGTCTTCGGAATTTACGATGAAGCAGTTCAGCGAGCCGTCGATGCATATCGTGTCGCCAAGAGCGAGGTCGTAGGCGTTCAGTTCCAGCTTCAGGTTCGAGCCTTCGGAGACCTCAAAGCGATAGACGGAATCCTCAAGCTTCGTGATGTCGAGAATATTCCTGAAGTCCAGCAATCCGTCGGATGAGACCTGGATGTTGAAGGAGTCGCTTTTTATATCTTCAAAAGAGAATTTCCCGGAATCGTCGGTGGTCGTCTCCATTTCGGGATTGCCTCTCACGGCGATGAAGTCACTCCGCATGAGGGCGACTTTGGCGCCCTTGATGGTGTTGCCGTCAAAGTCCGTCACGATGCCCGCGATGGTCTTGCCCGATTCTGTCTCGCTGATGACGCCTGCGGTGCTCGTGTTGTCGCTGCACCCCGCAAGGAGTCCTGCAGCCGTCAGGGTCAGCGCCCATTTCACATTTTTTTTCTCACATCCAAACATTACTTCCCCTCCGGGTCCAAATTCGAGAACAGGTGCAGATTCATTTGGTAGACTCCGTCGGCCTTTTGCTTGTCCTCGCCGATGATGCGCCTTGCGTTCGCCTTGAACCGCTGCAGCTCTTCTTCCAGTTTTTTGTACGCCTCGCTGGAGATGCTGAAGGTGAGGGTGGACATCACTGTCGGCTGCTTGGGCGGTGTAATGAGCGCCTGCTTCGAGAGCTCAAAGCATTGCAGTTGGTACTGCTTTACAAGTTCCGCGTTGTTGTACGGCCCGCTGCTGATGCTCTCCTTGGTGGGTTTCCAAAAACCTTCTTCGTTTTTGCGGGCAAGCCCTAGCCTCTCGAGCAGGGCGAGGGAATCCTTGAGTTTGCCTATGGGAACCTTCGGGAAAATGCGCTTTTGAACGGGCGCCAAGTCATCGGCCACGTCCATGGCGTCGAGGATGGCAAAGAGGGCGCTGTTGTACCAGTGGTTGTAATAGTCGTAGGCGTCGGTGTTTAAAATGTGCTGTGGGTTTGGGTGCTGCGCCAGAAGCTCGTCCATGGCGGCCTTGCGGGCGGTGTCCGTCTTGGCCTGGTCCAGTTGGACCATGGTCTCGAAGTATTTGGCGGCCTTGCGGTCGAGCCCCAGAATCTCGATGAACTTCGCCACCATGCGGGGCGAGACCTTTTTGCCGCGGAGTACGTCGGCAAAGTAGCTGCGGGTCTTGGGGAGCCCGAGCATGTTGCAGATTCCGGTGCGCGTGAATTCGGGGTCCTTTTGGACTCGCGCCGCCTGGTACTCTTCCAGGTATTTGCGGAAGTGCGTGAACTGGTAGATGTCTATATAGTTTTCCACGTTCCCTAATATAACAAATTTTTCCATTAAGTGAGAACTTTTTTGAGAACAGAAGCGCCCGCTCGGGCTAAAAGTGATCTAAAACACTCTGTTAAGCCCTGTGACCGCTCGGGCTAAAAGTGGAGGGAAAACGCTCCTTTGGGGCCTCAGTCAAGAGCCGCCCTGGGGCGAAAACTACATGAAATAGAGAAATTTAGGTGGTGGCGACCTGATTGCGGCCGCCTTCCTTGGCGATGTAGAGCAGCTTGTCGCTCTCGGCGATCATCTCCTCGACGGTCGGGACTTCGGCTCCGAGTTTGCTTGCAAGCCCAAGGGAAATGGTCACCGGAACAATGACGTCGTTCCAGCAAAAGCGGTGACGTTCCACGGCCATGCGCAGGCGCTCGGCGCTTTTTTTGGCGTCCTCGGGGCCGACCCCCGCCAAGAGCAGTACGAATTCCTCGCCGCCGTAGCGTGCCAGCAGGTCGGATTCGCGCTTTTCTTCTTTGAGGATGTGTGCGATTTGCTTGAGCACCATGTCGCCCGCCTGGTGGCCCCAGGTGTCGTTCACGTGCTTAAAGTGGTCGGCGTCCACCATGATGGTGTGTACATAAAAGTTGTTGCGGCGGGCAAGCGCGAGTTCGCCGAGGGCGCGGTCAAAGAACGTGCGGCGGTTCGAGATCTTGGTGAGCGGGTCCATGGTGGCCGCCTCGAACAGCTCTCGGTCGAATTCCTCTTCGGCGCGGTCCTTGAAGTCGATTTTCAGGACCATCTTGCCAATTTGCAACCGGTTGTCTGTTTCCAGGGTGCATTTTTGTACCTGCTGCCCATCCACAAAAGTTCCGTTGGTGCTCCCTAAGTCATTGACTGTCACCGACTTACCGTCAAAGGACAAAGAACAGTGTTTGCGGCTGATTAGTTCATCGTCGAGCTTGATGTCGGCATCCTGCCCGCGACCCAAAACAACGGTCCCGTTCTCGAGCGGAATCTGCTTGAACTGCGTCTGGGGGTACAAGACTATCAAGTGCGGGCGGAGCTCGAATTTCTTGAACTGTAGCGTTTTGCCCGGCGTGGCGATGGTCTGGTCAATGTCCTGCATTTGCGTCTCCAATTACACAAGGAAATCTAATTAAAAATGACGCACTTTACATCGGGCGCCTCGCTTTTGTCAAGGCTTGTAAACAAGATTTTACGGCCATTTTGCAAAAATGTGTGATTAAACAAGCCGAATTGTATACAGAATCACAATGTGCACTTTTGTAAACGATATTTATTTAATAAATTGAAAAAAAATGTGCCGTTTTCCAAAAGAAAAGGGTAAATTTCAAGGCGGTGTGGCATCGCAAGAAGCCGGTCTTTTTGTTGTGCTATTGGCTGGAGAACCAAAATGGATAGAACACATATGAAGAAAAAGAGAACATCCCTTCTGGGGTTTGTTTTGGGTATGATGATTCTCCTTGCAGGGGTGCAAGGAGTCTGGGCTCAGTGTGAAGGTATGGCCTATATTCGCGTGCCGTCCACTTGGCCAGATGTAAACATTTACTATGGTAACACAGAAAACAAAATCCTTGCTTCCGCGTTGGATGCGGAAACTGGTTACTACATAGTAAACCTCGAAACCATTACGGGTAACGCATCGGCTTCGTTCATTGTTTATACGACCTCGGACAGTGTCGCTATTGACTACCCTGGCGTGCGAAGCATCAACAAGACTACTTACGACAAGATTGTCGCGGGTCGTCCCGGTGGATCTCCCGATATAGGCATTGCATGCCCGGGTGCCGGAGCAACGGTTTATATCACAGACAACGCACTTAATCCGGGTACTACCTATACTGGTTCGACTCCGCCCGATTCGAAGTTCTTCTATGCCCTCGTTCCCGACGAAAAGGAATGGCAGTCTGATGAAGTCATGATTAGCTACACGAATGCTAGGGGCGTTAAGAAGGATACCGCTATGACTCCCTCGCAAGAAATGTGCGGCTGGGTGGGCATGGTCTTCGAAGAAGCTCCTGAGGATGTGGTTCTCTACCTCAAGAACAAGCCCGAGGTGCAGCTGGGTCGCAACGGCCTATGGGGCGCCGAAGAAGTCGCTACGCCGGTGAACCTCAAGATGCTCTACGATGCGTTCTCCACCGACAAGCTTTATTTTATCCCCGACGACAACGACTGGATTGACGACCAGAGCCAGGGTTGGTATACAATCGACCCGGGTGTTCCTGAACCTGGTGACAATTCTCGATGCACATTCAACCTTGCCGCTGTGATTTACGATACCGACGGCAGCGTGAACCCGTTGTTCACGGACGATGGCGACGATACTGGCTTTGGTTCTTGCACGGGTGTGCGTCACGGTATTGTGATGACGGACTTGGGTGCCGACGGCAAGCCCCAGTTCAATGCTTCCAACGCCTACGCCATCAAGTGCTTTGGCAATGCGACGAACTTTGCTACCCTCTTCAACTACACGCAGGGCAAGAACGAAGTGCAGTGCTACGACATGCCCTTCCGCCGCTACGGTACCGATACTCGTTGGGGCTTTGACTCCGACTCCATGATTACCAACGATTTGATTGGCGGCTTCTCTCCGCTTGAAAACAGCACCGATGCCGGTGTGGTCAATGGCTGGGGCCCCCTTGCGGTTGCCCGTACCAAGAGACCTGCTGCGGGTCCTGTGCCGAACACTGCCGAAACGACTCTCGGCACGCCCCTCGATTATTATTGCTCCACTCCGGGCTGGTCTGTGACCGATGGCGCCAAGAGTGACTGCGAAGGCTTGTTCGCGAATGGCGACGAAGTCCCCGTGGGCAAGATCTGGTGCTGGGGACGCTACTGCGACCCCAACTTTATGCGTTGGGGCGCCCGCTCCGACTATGCGACCGACGAGAAGCGCAACCAGCATTTCTGCTTTGAATCCCATGCCACGTTTACTTACAACGAAAGCCAGGAATTCACCTTCCGCGGTGACGACGACATTTGGGTGTTCATTAACAAGAAGATTGCTGTGGACAACGGTGGCGCCCACCTTGCCGCACCGGGTCACGTGGTGCTCAAGAACTTGAACAGGACCTATGGTGATGGCTTCCTGGTTCCTGGACAGGATTACCCGATTGACATCTTCTTCTGCGACCGCCGTACTACGATGAGTAACGTCATTATCAAGACGAACATGTACATCAAGCAATCCACCGGTCTTGATTTTGATATGGAGAAAGTGGCTAATGACGGCTTGAAGATGAACCTTTGCGTTGAAACTACCGGTGGTGGCGACTGCGCCTCGATCGCACTCGGCCAGAGTGGTTCTGTTGGCGAACAGTCGACCATTGAATGCGGTGACAAGATTTCGGCAACCGTCAATTACACCATCAAGAAGCGTAACGGCGACGACATTCCGGGCGGTGGTGTTTTGACCCCGGGTGTTGTTAACAAGGGCGGCATCGACCTCACAAATCCGAAGGCTCCGGTGGTTTACCCCGACAAGATTACCCTGCCTCCGGGCTCCTATCGCTTGTACGTCGAGGTGAACGGCAAGACGACTTATTACAACTTCAAGGTCAAGGGTAGCACTAATGTGATTACCGAAGACGTGGTGTTCGTCAATACCGATAACGAAGAAGCGGCGTACCCGACGGGCACCAAGTGGGAATATAAAGACAAGGCCCTTGCTGGCAATCGCATCCCGCTGTACATCTCGGCTCCCATGGATGGAGACGTCGACTTGTTCTCTGCGGCAGGTCAGCCTTATACGCTCTCGGCTACCGCCGGTGTGAACATATTTGATTCTGAAACGGGCACGACGCAAATTGCCAGCTTGTCCCGAGTGATTAATGCCACGGGTATCGATACCCTCTGGGTAACGATTCCGCTTGCCACTTTGGGTACGGAACCGGTAAAGACTTGTACCTTGTCTGTTGCCCCGGCAACCAAGGCCGTGTTCAGCTTCTATGCCCCGACAATCCAGTTCGCCACCCCGGCTTCGACCGACCCGACAACGGGCGAGGTGCTGACTTGGAATCCGTCTATTGGGGACCCGGACGTGGATGAGTCTGGTGAAGAATACTTCCACTGGGTGGGCTCCGATGTGGACCTCTACCTCATTGCGACTGACCCGATTACCAATAGCCTTTGCGTGGATTGCAACTTCCCGATTGCGATTGTCGCGAAATCGGATGGCATTGTAACGCCTTACGGTGACCCGGTATTCGCGAATGGTGTGGCAGTTGCGACAATTCGCTCCAACAAGAAAATTGCCTCCCCCGATGCAGGCGTGATTACGGTGGCCAGCTTGGATAATGCGAGCATTGCCGATGCCTATGGCAACATGCACTTCTATCCGCCTCCGGCACCTATGCCGGTTGTGGCCGACATCTTTGACGTTTACGGCAAGGTCTCCGAAAAGGAAATGGAAATCCCGAGCCCGTACTATGCCAAGGAACAAAAGTACCTGGATGGCTTTGGCGACTCCATCGCCATTACCTATGACCGTCCCATTGATCCTGACTCTGTGCCCAGCTTCGTTTGCATTAACTTCGATGACGATAACCTCAAAAAGATCAACCCGTTTGCGATGGGACTTTCGTCTAACCCGAAGGATTCTGTGCTGTTCTGCTCTCATACATTTGATGCTGCCGCCGTGCAGGCCGCCTATGCCAAGAGCTTGGACCATGTTTCCATTGGCTTTAGCTTGGGTGAAAATGAAGCGTTCTCTTCTAAGGTCAAAACGAAAGTGAAGGGCGGTGCTACTCCCAATAAGGTGGCTTCGTTCACGCAGTATAAGTGGAAGGGCAAGGAAGTCAAGGCTTCGTTCGGACAGAACATGACTGACCGTATTGCTCCGATTATCCTTTCTGCCCAGGTGATGCCTTCTGCTGATGGTAGCGACCTTGACGTGATGACTGTGGTGCTCTCTGAACCGGCAGTTTTGAACAGCAGCTATAGTATGGAAGGCTTCCAGTTCTACCTGAACACGGCAACGGAACTCGGCGCTTCGGCTCGCTACAGGGCTGCAGTTTCCAAGACCGGCTTTACGACCGCAAAGGATACGGTGAAGATCCTCTTTACGAACAATGATGTTCAGAGACCTTCTCCGCACGTAGGTGACTATGTCCGCTTCCGCGTTGCTGCTGATGAGGTCCTGTGGTCCGATACCGTAAGTATCGCCGAGACTGCAGTTCTCCGTCCCACTGCGGATGCCTCTTATACCTGGAACTCTCCGACGGATTACGACCCGCAACTCAACAGGGGCAATCGCTTGCCGAGCCCGTGGGTGCTTATTGAAGGTGCCGCAGAACTTAACGACGCCTCCATCAACATCGCCATGTCTGACCCTGAAAAGGCGAAGGGACCGTCGTTTGAAGCGACCTTCATTCCGGCCAAGTGGAACCTGGACTCTGTGAAGGTCAACTTCCCCAATACTTTGGGCAAGTTCCTTAAGATGGACATGAAGTCCTTGTGGAAGTCCAAGGAAATCTATGCCAATGTGAAGCCTCAGGACGTGTACTTCTACTACGAAATGGATGTGTTCACCAACCTGGGTGCCTTCGTGGTCCACAAGGACGAAAAGATCCTTTGCACCGACGAGAAGTACTTTGGTGAGGGCAAGACCTGCTTTGACGAAAACAAGAACGTATACATTTCTTGGAACATGACGGCTC
Source organism: Fibrobacter sp. UWP2 (assembly GCF_900141705.1). Classification (NCBI taxonomy): domain Bacteria; kingdom Pseudomonadati; phylum Fibrobacterota; class Fibrobacteria; order Fibrobacterales; family Fibrobacteraceae; genus Fibrobacter; species Fibrobacter sp. UWP2. The sequence goes on along the minus strand of NZ_FQYM01000020.1, from coordinate 35,513 downwards.
AGAATAACCGTATGGTGGGTTCCGGCGCTTACATTGTGAAGTGGAGCTCCTATGTCAATCTAGGTGCCTTCGGCAAGCAGAACAAGCAGTCTTCCGGCTCCTCGGCCGAAGTCTGGGGTGTTCGTCACGGCAAGACCAAGAAGTAGTTTTAAAACGTGATTTTATAGAAGGCTGCCTGCAAGGCAGCCTTCTTTTTTTTTAAATTTGAACCATGCGTAAGATTTTGATCGCCCTATCGATGATTGCCTTTGCCTGGGCCGGCGAACCGACCGACCTGGATTCTCTTTTCCGCGGTAAGGAATACAAGCCTGAGCTTAAATCCTCCTTGAGGGATACCACCATGTCGCAGAATGCGGTGGGCAACAAGGCCGCTGCTAAGGGCAAGGTTTCGGACGGTTACTATATGCTTCAGTTCGAGGCTGTGGCTGATTTTGACGCTGCCCAACGCCGTAGGGCTCAGATCTCGGCAAGCACCGGCTACGCTATCCAGGTAGTGTTTGACGCCCCCTTCTATAAGCTCCGTGGCGGTGGATGGACGTCTAAGAAAGCCGCCGACGACAAGGCGCGCGAGCTTTCGGCGTACAACATCAACGCGTTTGTCGTGAAGATTCGATAAACGTTACCGGAATAAATCGCAATAGAGTTTTTTACTCAAGCAGGCCAAGGGTCTGCTTGATGGTGCGCTCGTCCATGGAGGCGGGCAAAAGCGCCCTCTCTTCGGGAGAGACGTAAGCCATTTTGCGCTCGTACTCGGGGCGGGTGCTGCGATCGCGTAAAGCGACGGGCAGGTCTTTTGTAGAGTAGAAGAACTTGCCAGTTTTAATGAATTTCTTCTTTTGGAAGCCGAGCTTGACGGCGTCGTTCAAAGCTTGCAAAATCATGGGGCCAGCGCGGTCCACGCCGTGCAATTCAAGCAGGCGCCGCATAAGGATCTCTTCGTGGATGGGAGCCTCGTGGTCCACATAGAACTTGAGCTGAGCAATAATCGAAATGGCGGGCAACTCGGCAATGGGCTTGGCGTGTGCTGTACCTTCGATTTTCGGGTTCACCACCTGGTATTGCTTAATGTCGAGTTCTGGTTCCTGGTTAAAGAATTCTTCACTGCCGCCCTCGACATCATCTTCGGGTGGCGGTGGGGCAACGCTTTGCTCGATGGCGATAGTCGTTATCAGATGCTCTTTTTCGGCCTGGTTCGAAAGGAACCACAGGGGTTGCCAAATGTCCAGGACCTTCCAGCCCAGCTGGCGCAACAGGGACGGGCGTACGTATTCGCGGTCCTCGACCGATTCGCGGAAACGTTCGGTGGTGCAGTCATCCTCGACCACGGCGAGGAAACGCTTGGAGTAGTTGGCGTCCACGACGACCGGCCCCACGGCGATGCCGCCCGGGGCAAAGGAATTCTCGACAATGACACCTGCTTCTTTGAGTGCGTCAATGATTTGCGGACGAATCTTGGATTCGGTTTGCTCCACAACGGGGAGCTCAATTTCGGTTTTCTTTTGAAGGTGGTTAATCCATTCCCAAAAAAGGTTCGACTTGGCTGCCTTTTGCTTTTCGAGGTCGTTCGAAGAGACGAATACCATCAGCTCCTGCTTTGCCAAGGTGGTGCAAACAGAGAGCTTGCGGTCGGCAGAAATCTTGTCGCTGTTGTCGACTTCCACGCACACCATCACCACGTCGCGGTACTTGTCGATGACGCGATCCGGCGTTTTGATGTAATAGCTAATTAGCGGGTTGGTTTGACCAAAGTAACGTGCCGCCGGAGAGTCCTTGGCGACGAGCGCCTTGATGGCGGCCTCGATTTCGAAACAGCGCGCCTGGTGGAAGGCGATGATGCCTAGCGTTTGACCAGGGTGCTTTTCGGCGTGCTGCACTGCCGCCTTGGCAATGGCCATGACTTTGTCTGGCACAACCATGAGGTTTTCGCACCGAGGCTTTTCGCGGTTCGGCATGGGCAGTTGCTTGATGCCGTGGTTGTAAATTTTGTCGTTGGCGAAGTTGACCAGCGAAATGTCGTTGTAAAGGCTGCAGAACCAGATTTCGCGGGTCGGGATGCCCTTGCGGAGTGCCGCCGCCAGGATGTTCTCTTGGAAGAAGGCGCTTTGGCGCGGCAAAATATTGCGGAAGGCGTCGAACGGTTGCGCCTCGATAGAGGGCATGTGCGGGTCGCCAATCAAAATGACTTTGTGTGCAGTGCAAATCGACGCAAACGACTCGGCAACCGAGATGCAGTCGGCGTCGAGAATCACGGCGACATCGTAATGCTGGGCCACCAAACTAAAGGTCTCCTCGAGGGAGGCGATAGTCAGCATGTCGGGTTTTGCTTCGACCAGGGCATGTACCTCGCGGAAGTTCGCGTTGCTGAACTGGTCCATTTGCGCGCGGTAGAGTTTGCCCTTGGCGTGCCGTGCCTTGGGATCCAGCGAGAACATTTGCGGGTTCTTTTTGGTAACGGCGTGCACTTGCGAGGCTGCCCAGTGGTGCGCGAAAGCCTTGGCGAAATCCTTGTGGATGGTGCTGGTGTTGCTCGCGTACTTGGCGAGTTCTGTACAACCTTCAGCTTCCAAGCTATTGATGAGCGCCGAGATTTTAATGTGAATGTCGAGATTGTCCCAGTTCTGGTTCCAGGCCTGGATTTCGTCGAGCCACTTGTCGATGCTCAAGGATTCGAGCGGCGTCTCAAGGGCGAGATTGTTGCTGACGCTGCGTACCGAGTACGTCAATGCCTGCAAAATTTCACTGTATTTTTCAAAGTTCTCGAGTTCGGGCTTTAGCTTGTGCCAGTTTTCGAGAACGAGTAAGAGCAAATCCAGGTGCGGGTCGTTTTTGTGCGTTTCGCGGAAGTCGTATAGGTACTGGATTTTTTGGTTGAGTTCAACCCAGTTGGATTTTTCGTAGAGCCAGTCCTTGCCCAACAGGTGGTTGCCCAGTACGGAGGTGTCCTTGTAGGCACGCTTGTCCTCTTGCAACTCGATGAGCGAGTCGATGAGGTCCAAAAGTTGCATATCCGAAGAAACGGACTTTGGGTTCTTGATGACCTTGAGCAAGCGCTTGCGCGAATTGCGGTAGTGGTCAGATAGGCCCTTGAGAGTCGCCTTCAGGCTCTCGGCGAATTCTTCGCGTGTGGCAAGAACGTTGGTGTCTACCGCGTCGTCGGTGTAAATGTCCGATGCCTGGCGGCGGTAGCGGACCCACTTGTCCCCGGCTTCGGGGAGAGCCTTGAGGGTATCCTGGTAAGCGGACCAGTTGTTGGAACGCAGTTCCCATTCCTCGAATTCGGGAGTGTCCTGGTTGAATGTCACCTGGATGAGGTTGAGCAGTTCGGCAAAGGCGGACAGGTAGATGCCTGTGGGCAAAAGACCGGATTCTTCAAAGATGGAGATGAGCGGCTTTAGGCTCTCGACCTGGGCTGCTGCGGCGTTGAGGTCCTCGGCTACCTTTGCCTTAGTCTTGGCGTCCAGCGACGAGACCTTGATTTTTTTGAATGCGTTGCGCGCCTCGATACCGTTGTTCTTGAAGTACAGGGAAACTATTTCTTCGAGGGTCGCCTTGATCGACATGTACTTGTCGTAGGGGAGTTCAGCCACGCCTTGGAACACTGCGTCCGGGATCTTTGCCTTGACGGCGGGATTGCGGATGAACTCGTCCAGTATGTCGGAGAGGGGCGCTTTTGCCACAGGGAGGTCGTTGTTTACGATGCTGTAGTAGCTCGAGAAATACTCGCGTGTGTCTCTCAGGTCCTTTTCGATGGTGTCGCGTTCTGGACCGCTGAACGAGCGGAACATGGGGGCGAACGCCGCACGGAAGTTCTGCATTGAAATGGAACGGCGGGCAACGACCAGGGTACGTTTGTTCTTGGAGAGCGACTCGGCGACGATGTTGGCTGCTACCTTGTACTTGGAGGTGCCTGGCAGCGACTGCACGGCGTAGGCGGAGGACTTCTCGTCGAGGGCGTCGATGGTTACCTTGTTAGTGTGCGAATCCGTGGGGTACAAAAAGTGGTGGTCCGCCGGGTTGAAAACTTGGTCAAAGTCGGCTTCTTCAAAAACGGATTCCTTGAATTGGAAACCCTCGTCGCCCAGTAGCGATTGGAGGAACGGGGAGTTGGCTTCCTTTTCGTCGAATCCTTTTTTGAGGCGCTTTTTGAGCCTGAGGCGGTTGGTGTTGAAGAACGCGAGGCATAGACCGTGCCGCGTGAACTTCCAAGTCTTTTCTTGGGCGATGGCTTTCTCGAAAAGCGAGAAATACAAGAGGATGCTGAACTTGCCCTGGAGGGTCGCGTCCTCGACCGTGGGAAGTGTCACCGTGTTGATGAGCCTGTCCCTGAGGATGACGTTCTCGATAGGTCCCTGCTTGCCCAGGGTAAGCGTTTGCTGATCCGGGGCTACGTCCAGCGGGACCAGGAGGCTCGGGGCGAGCGCGTTGCCGTCCCATTTGAGGAAGCCGAGGATGAGGTACAGGTCGGAGCACAAGAAGTCCTCGGCCTTGGTCTTGAGGACAGCCTTGAACTGTTCCTCCATCTCGATTTTTTGCTGTGCCGAGAAGTTCTGGCTTACGGGCATAAACGATTCCAGCGTAGGCTGGTTTTTGCCCTGGAGCCATTTTTCGTAAAAGGTGTCGCCGGATTCAAGCCTCAAGGGAGTTTGGAAATCCCCCTTGGTAGAAAAATTCAAAAGACGATCCTTGGAATCAAAGAGTTCAGATTCTTTGCAAATCTTATTGAGAATTTCAAAGGGGCTAGCTTGCGGCATGGCTGTCAATATAAATTTTTTAGGCGTTTACAAACTTTACAATCGGTCGGCGGCTAGGTTTAATGCCTGTTGTAGCGTAATGGGGGTGTTTTGCGGCTGCAAATGGGCCTCAAAACAGACCTTTCCAAGGAGGGATTTGGGCGAGATGCCTGCGTTTTTGTCTTGCCGCAGGCTGTGGGCCATTTCACGCTTGGAGAGCTTTTTCCCACTGGTGTCCACGATGAGGGGATGGTGGTAGTAGACCGGGGGGCTAGTCCTGCCCAGGAGCCCCATCAATTCGATTTGCCGTGCGGTGGAACTGCGGATGTCTTCGCCGCGGACCACATGCGTAATCCCCTCGTCTATATCGTCTACGCAAACGGCGAACTGGTATGTCCATTGGTTGTCGCGGTCCTTGATGGGGAAGTCGCCGCATTGGAATTTGGGATTCTCGCTAAAATCGCCTAAGCGAAGGTCGTGCCACTCTATTACTTTGTCTGCTATTTTGACGCGGAGGTTGTGCGGGGTGTCAATGGCTGATGCTGAGCCTTGTTCACGGCACTTGCCTTTGTATACGATTTCTCCGGTCTCGCTTTTGGGGTTCTCGTTTTCGAGCTGCTTTCGGCTGCAGTAACACGGGTAGACTAGGTTTTGTGCCTTCAACTTTTGAAGGGCTGCCTCGTAAATGCGACCCCGCTCGCTTTGAATGCTTTGTGAATCCCAGCTAAAGCCGAACCAGGAGAGGTCCTCGTAAATGCTTTGTATATACTCGGGGCGGGCTCGACTCTGGTCGTGGTCCTCGATTCGCAAATGGATGTGGAGACCCCATTTTTGGGCAGCGGCCCACACGTAAAGCGCCGAAAGGAGGTGCCCTTCGTGAAGGTAGCCGGTGGGGCTGGGTGCGAATCGAATTTTGCCGTTCATTTTGCCTCTAACTGCGTAGAAATTAGCAATAATGAAACTTTTTGCCTCGTGCCTGACGGGCAATGCGGATAATAGAACGGATTGGAGGAATTTTTTTTGAAAAAGGCGAAATTTTTGGTAAAAAACCGATGTATATTACGAAATGAAAGTGGGGCTGGAAAACCCATTGGAGTAAGGATATGAATTTTTGTTCTTTGATCAAGGTTGCTTTTTTTTGCGCATTTACCTTGGTATCTTTTTCTTTTGCCGAAGATATTGTGGCGACCACCTCTAACGGGTCTACTGTGATTTTGCACGACAATGGGCGCTGGGAGTATTATCAGAATAATGCCCGTATTCGCGATGTGCGCCCCGACGCCATTCCCGAAGATGCCAAGTTCAACGTGTCGGTTTTGTACGAGAGCGCCGACAAACTCAAGAAAAACGTGCGCATGGCCATGGAAGCCGATTTTGCCACCGAGGAAGAGATCAAGGACAGCCTTCGCAAGGTGCCCAAAGGCGGCCTCATTTATTTCCAGGTGGCGACCAACCAAATCAAGAAGGGCATGAGCCGCACTTTGACGTACTCCATTTACGACAAGGGCAAAAAACCGATTTTCACAAAGACCGTCTCGGATACCGAGGCGACCCCGAGTGAAGACCATGGCGTGAGCAACTTGCTGGTGGTGCCTGTTTATGGCAAGCCCAAGTCCAAAGTGATGAAGGCTAGAATCCAGACGACCAACGGCCAGGCCACGCTCGACATAGACATCCCCATAAGATAAATTGATGAAGTTTGCGGTTGTTGATGTTGAAACGACTGGTGGTGCGGCTGAAATGAACCGCATTACTGAAGTCGGTATTGTGCTTTTGGATGGAACCGAGGTGGTCAAGACGTTCCACAGTTTGGTGGACCCCGGCGCGCCTATAACCCCGTTTGTTGTAAAATTGACCGGCATAACCGACGAGATGGTGAGCGGGGCCCCGCAGTTCAGGGGCGTTGCCGACGAGATTGACTCCCTTTTGCATGGCCGCATTTTTGTGGCGCACAACGTGCAGTTCGACTACAAGATGATCAAGCAAGAACTTAAGCGCTGCGCGATTATGTTTGATGCACCACGGCTCTGTACAGTAAAGCTTGCCAGAAAAGTATTTCCGGGTTTCCCGAGCTATAGCCTGCACAATTTGACGAAATCGTTGGAACTGCCCGACTTCCATCACCATAGGGCGCTGGACGATACCATGGCTGCCGCCGAAATTTTAAAACTCGCCCTGAACAAGGCCGGCGAGGAGACTGTGATGAAGCTGGTCAGGAATCTAAAAAAGAAATAGGACGCGGGGAACCTATTTGAGCAGGCCCGCATTGTACTTCATTTTAAGGATGCGTGCGGCCGACTCCTCGATGCGGTCCTTGTACGTTTTACTTTGTTTGGAAAGGGATTCCAAATAGCCTATCATTTCGACCGCCTTGGCGGGGTAGGTGATCATGAACATGTCGTTCCCTGCCATGAGGGCGGTGCGGATGAGCTTGCGGAAGTCCTTGCGTGGGTAGCCCTTGCTGGTGACGCGCTCGGTGCCACTGACCCAGGCGCGTAGCGAGACGCCCCACAGGTCGTCGGTCAATATGACGGTCTCGGGGTTCATTTTGCGTGCCATTTTTACAATCTTGGGCTCAAAGACCGCGGGCCTGTGCGAAATGCGCACAAAGCGCACGCTGCTCATCATGGTAAAGGGAATGTCGTTGGCGAGCGCCTTGAAAAATTCGTAGTTCTCGCTCATCCTTGCTTTGGGGCTGGAGCTGATGGCGATTTGGTGGTCGCTGTTGGTCCAGGAGTCGTAGCCGGGGAAGTGCTTGGACACGCAAGAGATCCCGCTGTTCCGCATGCCGCGCACAAAGGCGCGCACCTTGCTTTCGCTGGTGCTGTCTTTTTGCCACGAGCGGTTGCTGACTTCCATAAAGGATTTTTTGTTGCGGTGGTCGTAGGCCGGGTCAAGGACCGGGGCGAGGTTCAGGTTGATGCCGAGATCGCGGAGCTCGGCGCCAATGCTTTGGGCAATCGACTCGATGCTGTCGAGTTCCATGTCGCGCATTTCTTTGGCGCTAGGGGCGTGCTTCCATTTTTCGGAGATGCCTCCAATGCGGTTGACGAGGCCGCCCTCCTGGTCGCTGGCGACGAGGAGCGGGATGCGTAGGCTGTCGTTGGCGCGGTGGATGCGTTCCTTGAAGGCGGCGGTGTCCTTGAGGTGGTTTTTCATCACGAGGACGGCGCCGAATTCGTGCTCGATAAGGAAGTCTGCCGGGGAGAGGTAGACCATGACCATTTGCGCCGCCTTTTGCTTGATGGTCAGGGAATCCCACAGCGGCATCAAAGCGTCGGGAAGGTCGTAGGGGTTGGCCGCTGTGTCGGGCTGCGCAGAATCGGGTGCTGCCTGTGCAGAGACCTGGACCGTGTCGCGGATGGTGGGTGCGTTGGAGCCGACGGTCGCTGTATCGGTCTGGGCGAACGCAAACACGACGCCCAGGAGCGTCACGCAAAATAGAGCTTTGACTGCGTTCTTTTTAGGCACTTTTCTTTGTAAAACGGCGTTTGGTAAAATCACGCGGAGGGAAGTCGAATTTGAGCTTGCCCTTTTCGAGCATCAAGAAGGCGTCGAAAAGGCGGTGCGTCTTGTTGCTGCGGAAACCCTTGATGAGCGCCGTCTTTTTGCCGGCGAGCAGGTTCTGGATTTCTTTGAGCGGGATTTCCTTGCCCAGCAAAATCTTTGGCAGGCTCAGGCCTGAGGGTTGCTTGTCGATGTAGCTCTGCGAAACATAGCCGGTGAGCGTCTCGAACACGTCGGTGCCGTCCACAGGGGAAACGCCGATCTTTGCGCCTATTTCAATTTCTTCGGGCTTTTCGTCAAACACGAATTCAATCTTGTTTTGGGCGTTGATGGTGAGCACCGCCGAGAACTCGGCTCCCTTTTTGCTGCGGAAACCCGTGAGCGGGCCAATCTTTCGCTTGGTGAGAAGCTCCACGATTTCTTCGTCGCTGAGGTGCTTGCCGCCAATCATCTTGCGGATTACAATGCCGTCTTCGGTGGTGTAGCGGCTCACGGTCTCAAAGACCTTTTTGCCGTTCACCGGGCTGAACTTGGCTTCACCTGTAGTGCTTTCTTCTTTGAAGCCCTTGATGTTCTTCACCATGCTCTTGGTCATCTCGACAATGCCCTGCATAAAGGCTTCGCGGGATTCCTTGCCTTTCGAGATCAGGTCCATCTTGTATTCCCATTCGCCGGTGAGTTCGGGGCTTGTGAGGGCGTCGCAGTTCATGGCGCTCAAAACCTTGATGAGGTCGAAAGCCTTGGCGGTCGGGATCATCTCCTTGCCGTCGCGCACCACGTACTTGTCGCTCACCAGTTTTTCGATGATGGCCGCGCGTGTGGCGGGGGTGCCGAGGCCGCGTTCCTTCATGGCGTCGCGGAGTTCGTCATCTTCGACCAGCTTGCCGGCGCTTTCCATCATGGAGAGGAGGGTACTTTCAGTGTAGTGTGCAGGAGGCTTGGTAAAGTCTTCGGTGGCATCGATCGAAATCGTTTTTGCAGATTCGCCCTTGAGTTTGGGCACGTTGGATTCGTCGTCGCCATCTTTGCCGTAGACTGCCTTGAAACCCGGGTCCACAAGGATTTTGCCCTCGGTAATGAAAGTCTCGCCCTCGACTGTGGTGATGCGGGTCGTGTTCAAATACTGCGCCGGTGGGAAGAATACCGCAATGAAGCGCTGGCAAATCATGGTGTAGACTTTTTCTTCGGCTTCGGAGAGCCCCTTGGGCACGACTCCCGTGGGGATGATGGCGAAGTGGTCCGAGATCTTGCTGTTGTCAAAGACCTTCGGGGTGCGTTTCACGTAATTCTTTTCGATGGCCTCCTGGGCGAACTTGGCGAGCGGGCCTGTGATTTTGCCCAGGGTCGACTTGACCGGAGCCACGTAGTCTTCGGGGAGGCAACGGCTGTCGGTACGCGGGTACGTGGTGACCTTGTAATGTTCGTACAGGCTTTGCGCAATGCTGAGCGTTGTTTTTGCGCTAAAGCCAAAGCGATTGTTTGCTTCGCGCTGGAGCGTGGTGAGGTCATAGAGCTGGCCGCACTTTTGTTGGCTCGGGGCGGTCGTCTCTTCGATTTTGCCGTCCTTGCCCTTGCACTTTTCGACAACTTCTTTCGCTTTTTTTTCGTCGTAGATTTGCTTTACGCGATCCTTGCCGTCGCCGGTGAACCATTTGCCCTGGTAGGCGTTGCCGCCGTTATTGAAGTCGGCCTCGATGGTCCAGAACTTTTTGGGGACAAACTGGTGGCGTTCTTCTTCGCGTTTTACGATGATGGCGAGTGTCGGGGTTTGTACGCGGCCGCACGGCGTGATTTGGAAACCGCCCATGCTGCTGTTGTACGCGGTAAGGCCGCGGCTGCCATTCATGCCCACGAGCCAGTCGGCCTCGCTACGGCAGAGGGCGGCTGCGCGCAAGTTCTGCATGTCCTCTTCGCTTCTCAGGTTTTCGAAGGCTTCCTTGATGGCGGCGGGCGTCATGCTTTGCATCCACAGGCGCTTGAAGGTCTTGCCCTTGAAGTTCCCCTTGAGTACGTAGTCGACGATGTAGAAAAAGATCAGTTCACCTTCGCGGCCCGCATCGCAGGCGTTGATGATGGTGGTGACGTCTTTCTTTTTGATGAACTTACTTAAAATGGAAAGTTGTGACTTGGTTGTGGGGCTTGCGACGAGCGGGAACTTTTCGGGGAGCATGGGGAGGTTCTTCATGTCCCAGTTCTTGTAGCGTTCGTCAATATCCTTGGGGTCGGCGATGGTCACCAAGTGGCCTATGGCGTGGCTTACAATGATTTTGTCGCTTTCGTAGGCGCCGGCGCTTTTTTTAAAGTTCTTGCTCCCGAGGACCTTCACCAGGTCGGCTGCGACACTGGGCTTTTCGGCGATGATGAGGGTTTTGCCCTCGGCGGGCGCTTTTGCAGTCTTTGTTGCCTTAGTTGCGGTTTTTGCTTTTTTTTCAGTTGCTGCTTTAGTAGTCTTGGTTGCCATATTACTTCCACTTGAAACGCCCGAACAGACCGAACAGGACGGCGAGCACGGTAAACGGGGCATGGATGATTTCGACGGGGATGCACCACTTGATGAGGTGCTCCTGCTTAAAGATCTTGAGCCCGCGAAGAATTAAAACGAGGTCACCCACGCACTTGAGCACAAACGCAATGAGCGTGGCGACAAATATGTTGAAACTGAACGGAGAGAGGATCTCGGTAATGCATAGCATGGTCAAAAACAGGAACACCATGCTGAGCACAAAAACAATCTTGGGGGTATAGTAAATGGTCTTGGAGGCCCAGCGCTTGCGCTGTTCCCAAAGCTCCTTGAGGGTCTCCTTGCCGTTCGTGGTCACAAAGGTGCTGGGGGCGATGCAGTAGCGCATGGCCCATGGGCGGTCGGCGGCGAGTTTTTGCATGAGCAGGTCATCGTCGCCGCTTTGGATTTTGATGACGTTGTCAAAACCGTTCACGCTTTTGAAGAAACTTTTGCGGTAGGCGAGGTTGTTGCCTGTGCTGGTGAGCGGCAGGTGCATGGCGAGACCGGCGGTGCCCGCTACACGGTAAATGAGCGTCTCGATAGCCTGCATGCAGATGATGACCTTGGACTTGCCCGGTTCGGTCGGGATGTACGAGTGCCCGGCCACGAGCTCAATGCCCGGTTCAAATTCACGGACAATGCCCGAGATCCAGGACGGCTGGACAATGCAGTCGGCGTCCGTGAGGCAGAGGATTTCGCCGTTGCAGGCCTCGATCATCTTGCTGATGGCCTGTTTTTTGGGGCTGACCCCCTCGGGGAGGTCTGTGATGGTCAAGACGTGGAATTTGTCGGGGTGCCTTTGGGCATACTCGGCAAGGATCTTCGGGGTGTCGTCGGTACTGCGGTCGTCGGCGACCCAAACCTCCCACTTGCCTGCGTAGTCCTGTGCCAAAACAGAGTCCAGGGTCGCTCGGATGCCCTCGGATTCGTTCCTCGCGGCAATCAAGACGCTGACGTCGGGCTTGGGTTCGACGTCGGATTCCCCAACGCGGACTGTCCCGAGAGCACGGTAGAACCGCACCTCCAACCACAGGTAGAAGACGCAGAACACAGCCAGGAGGCCGATGACGACGTATGTCAGGACGGTCAAAACCATTTTTCAAGGGCAAATTTAATCAAAGGTTTGGGTGGAGTGAAGGGCGAGGTCGGGCAAAAAGGTCGGGAATTTTGAGACATATTATATATCTATTGTCTAAACCTTTAATGTTCAAGGACTTTTTACTACATTTGGTGCCACTTTGAGATTAGATATCGCACAAAAACTTATTGAACCCGAAGACCGCCGAGTGGTCTGGTCCCATGCCGACGCTCCTGAAGTCTTTGACGAACTGCACCTAAAGGGCGATCTGGTAGCCCAGGTGCTGGTTAGCCCCGAAGGCACGAATAAGTGTCTTGTGACCGGTACTATCTCCGGAGTGCAAACTCTGACTTGCGTCCGCTCCCTGGAGCCTTTTGACCGCCCGTTCGAAACCGAAATGACGGTCGAAGTGGAACGCGTCCAGGTGGCATCGCAGGAGCTGGATGACGAGGATGAAGAAATCTTCGCCTACAAAATCCCGCAGACGCAGGGCTTTGTCGACCTTCGTGAGTGCGTCCGACAGCTGGTTCTGCTGCAAGAACCGCAAGCACCCGTGAAAAATCCCGACGAAGATTTTATCTTTGTATCAAACAATCAAACCGGCGAAGAGTCCGAAAGTGCCGAAAAGCCCATGGACCCGCGCTGGGACAAACTCAAAGCTCTTAAGAGCAAAATGGAACACAGGAGTTAAAAATGGCAGTACCTAAAAGAAAAACTTCGACCGCCCGTCGCGACAAGCGCCGCACCCATTGGAAGATGGATGTGCCGGCCATGGCTACTTGCGATCACTGCGGTAGCGTCAAGCGCCCGCATCGCGTTTGCCCGGTTTGCGGCTACTACAATGGTGTAGAAGTTGTAGACATGAAGGGTGCCGAAGCCTAGTTTTAGCAGAAGGAGGAATCCGTGATTAAAGTTGCACTGGATGCCTTTGGTGGCGATTACGCTCCGGACGTATGTATCGAAGGCGCTGTAAACGTCGTCAAAAAACATTCCGACATTCACGTTGTTCTCTGCGGACCGGAGGCTCAGGTCAAGGCTGGCTTGGAAAAGTTCGGCTATGCCGGCAATGGCATTTCTGTTGTCGATGCACCTGACCTGGTGGCGATGGATGAACACCCCGTGATGGTCGTGAAAAAGAAGCAGAAGTCCGGCCTTGTGATGTGCGTTGCACTGCAAAAGAAGGGCCTGGTCGATGCGAGCGTCAGCGCCGGCAACTCAGGTGCTATGATGGCTAGCTGCCTCATGCTCCTCGGCAAGTCGACCGAACGCTTTGGTCGTCCGCCTATTGGTTGCGCTCTCCCGACCAAGGATCGTCGCATTGTGCTGGTGGACGCCGGCGCCAATGTCGATGAACGTGCTTCTACGATCGTGGATTTTGCCATTGCCGGTTCCGCCTTTGCCGAGACCTATCTCGGCTATTCGAACCCGACGGTTGGCCTCCTCAACATGGGCGAAGAAGAACACAAGGGCCCGGCTGTGCTTCAGGAAGCGCACCAGCTTTTGAAGTCCGCCCCGGTGAACTTTATTGGCAACATCGAAGGCCGCGACCTCATTGCGGGCAAGGCCGATGTGGTTGCCTGCTCTGGCTATACTGGCAACGTTGTTCTCAAGCTTTTGGAAGGCTTCTTTGAACTGCACCAAGAGATGTTCGGTACCATCGACACCCCGGCAGGCAAGCGCTTTGCCGAGATGTGGGACTACCGCGCTACTGGTGGAGCCCTCCTTTTGGGCCTCAATGGTACGGGCATTATCGCTCACGGCCGTTCTGACGCCCTCGCTATCGAGAAGGCCGTTGAAGTCGCCGCCAAGTATGCCGAGATGGGCGTCGCCAAGAAGGTGAACGAACGTCTTTCGGCCATCAAGGACGACGACGCCCCGGCTCAGGCCTAGCTCTTATTCGCTAAAAAACGAATTTAAAAGTCCGACCCTTTGTGGCCGGACTTTTTGTATAGTCGGTGCGTATCTGGCTAGGGTTTAACCTGCAGAATGCTCTCCTTGCTGCCTTGCTGTACGCGGAGTAGGGTGGCGCCCGTCACTCTCGGGAGGGCGTGGGTCTCGCCGGCGGCCACGCTCGCGCTATGGAGCAGCTTGCCGTTCATGTCGAACAGGCGAATTTGTGCGGCTGCGCTACCGGCGTCAAAGAGCAGGAGACCGCCGGTGCGATGCAAATTCCACTGGACAGCCAGTTCTGTGTAGGCTTCGGTGATTTGCGGGACATCGCTAGAAGAAGATTCCGGCGAGGCTATGCTTGACGAGGATTCCGGCGTGGCGGAGAATCCTGGTTCGCGGTCTCCGCCAATGATTTCGATGTCCGGCATCTTTGGCGCCTCCATGCCGTAGCCGAGGTAATAGTCGAGCATGCTTGCCTGCACATACCCCTTGGTGGTGGTGCCGTTGCGGTAGCACGGGTTTTGCATTAATGAATAGAGCCTAATTTCGGTCGCTACGTCCGTTGTGAAGATGACCAATTCATTGGTCTCGTAGTTCACTAAGATGGCCTCTTCGCGCCAGTCGCCGAAAACATCCCCGTGGAACATGGAGGCCCCGCGTTCACTTCCGCTGCTGCCGTAAACCTTCCAGGTGGTCACCACGCGGCCCACGCTCTTGTCCTTGTAATTCCACTTCTCAATTTTGCCATCATTATAGCTTTCGGAGGCCACGTCGCTGTCCCACCACATGCGGATCACGGGGTAGAGGTAGTTGGGAGCCACTTGCTTATTGGTTGCGGCATTGTACGTTCCCTGGAAGCTCCAGACTTCGTAGCCGTCATAATCGGGGTCAATGTCTCCGATGTTGCCGCGGGCCACGTCGCACTGTCCAGCGCAGGATTCGTCACCCCAGTGCTCCCAGACCATTTTGCCTGTGGAGGCGTTGTAGTAGTATTCCAGAAGGTTTCCCGGGTGGTCTTGCTGAATTCCGTAGCCCATCATCACCTTGTCGTCCTTGTTGAATGCGCCCACGTACCAGCGGTCCCCATGGACAACGTCAGGGACCGTGTAACGCAGGGTGCCGTCGCCGTTCAGGGCGTACCCCATGTGCAGCACTTCGTCCTTGCCGTCGTAATCCACGTCGGCCACGCGAATCTGGTGGGCTTCGGCGTTGCCTTTTTTGTTGTCGTATTTCCAGCGCATCTTGAAGGCCTTGCCTTCGTAGCCGAAGGCCATCGTCATGCTGTTAAAACTTTTGTCCGGATTGCGGTTCTTGACCCAGGTGACAACGCTCGGGTGCACTCCGTCCAGGTAGGCGATTTCCATCATGCAGGCAAGCGGCCCCACGTTAATGTAGTCCGTGGGCAAAAGGGTGTAATCCTTGAGTGCGCCCGTGCGGCCGTCCAGTACGGCGATAGCCTGGGCATTGGTGCCGGAGAGGGTGAATTTTTTGCCGTCGCCAAAGGTGACGCCGTCAGCCACGCGCAACAGCACGTCGGCGTAGCCGTCTTCGTCCATGTCGTAAACGGTGGCGCCGTCCCACATGCCTACGTCGATGGTGGATGCGCCCGGGGAAATGTTGTTCTTGTTTTCGCTGTTTGCGCCCAAGTCCACCTGCCACAGGAACTTGCCCTTGCTGGAGTAGGCTTCCAGTTTTTGATAGTTGTCGGTAGGGCGGTCAAGCAGGTAGTCGTAGGCGCCGTCGCCGTCCAAATCACCCACCCACACGAAGTGCACGGTGGAACCGGCCTTGATCGGCACGGTCACGTAAGGCCCCACGCCCTTGTTGGCGGGCATGGTGTAGCTCCCCTTGGTCTCCACTTCTTGGCCGTTGAGCACTTTCTTGACGTAGTAGGTGTTCGCCTTGGTGAAGTCGGCGGTGCCGTCCACGTAGTTGGTGCCGGCGGTGAGTGGGTCCTTGTTCAACTTCGTCGCCTTGCCGTCGGTTTCACGGTACACGTTGAAGGCGAGCTTTGCGTTGTCGGTGGCAAGGCTTCGCCAGCTGACGAGTGCATTTGTGTTGTTTTGACGCACGGCCACCACGCCGCGGTCCAAGTATTCCATTTGCCTGGCTGCAAACGATTGGCAGACCAAGCTTCCGATGGTTACAGCGCCGATAAGCGCAAAATTCAAACACCTCATTTTTGACTCCTTGGGTTACTCCGTGAAAAGTATGTACTATATTATGTACTATAACTACAAGTAAATATACTACAAGATGTACTATGAGTCAATAGAAAAAAGCAAAAAATAAAAGGTTTTTTTCGCTGAAAAAAACCTTTTATTTGAAGAGAGGTATTTAATAGCTTTCTATGACCTGGGAATAGGCATTAAAGCGCTGGGTGAGCCAGTTTTTGAGATCGACGATGGCCGCCGAGGGGTTCTTGCCCGTATTGTGCTTTTCGTTTGGCCATGGCCAGCGGACACTGTCGTTGGCCATGGCGGCGCTGCACTCGGTGGCGTAGGTGTCGATGGATTTCAATGCACTTTCTAGGAGGCCTTGGGCAAGGGCGCTCCACCGGGTTTTGAAAGCATTCAAAAATTCGGCGTTTGAGAAGAGGTTCGTGAAGAATCCCGAGGCTCCCGAGCCTTCCCAAGAGTTGCCCCCAAAACCGCCATTGCTGCCCCAACCGCCGAACCCGCCGTTGCCTCCGGAACTGCTCGTGCTGCACAAGCCCCAGTCGTTTCGACTTTCGGCAGTGCAGTTGTACGGGCTCGTGCTGGGGTTGGCGTTGCCCAGTATCCAGGTGTAGCTTGTGCTCTTGAAATATTGCTTGGTGTCTTCGTCCCAGCTGTAGTTGAAGCCCCCGTCAAAGTCCCATACAGGGCCAAAAACGTATTTGCCTTGATCGCTTGCCTTGTGCAGGTACATGCTGCGGGGCGCCTCCAGTTCCACATTGCGGGTGACTTCCTGCAAAATCAGGAAGTCAATAAAACTGTTCACGTCGAGGAGGGCTTGAACGGTGGCATAATCGGCGGCGGCAATGGCCTGCTCCAGTTTGTTGAAGTCGGCCTTGATGAGTTCAAGGGTGCCGGTGGAGGGGGACTTTGGGTACTTGACGGCGACGGGGAGTTTGTAGGTGCTGCTCCAAAAGTTGTTCGAGGCGTTAGGCGAGAGTTCAGGGCCGTCGTCGGCGTCCAGGCTCAATAACGTGCCTGTGTTCACGTCCACGTTCACGCGGCTCGTAGCTTGCTCGATTTGTTCTGTGAGCTGGTACATCCCCTTGTAATCGCCGTTGATTTCGACTTCTACAAAACGGTTCGCGTTGACAAAATTGAAACTCCCCATGTGGCGCGCCATGTCGAAGGCGACGGCGTTCATGAGGTGCGTGGGGTCGCGGAAGTTGGCGAGCAGGACCCAGTCCCTGTTCGCAGGGAGCCCGAGAACCTCGGTTTTGACATTAAACTTGATGCGGTAAGGTTTTTTGTCATACCAAAGGCGGGTGGAATTCCCCCGGAGCCTGATTTGGGCCGCGCGGGTCGCCAGGTCGCTGTACTTGCCGTTGCCGGCAACCTCGATCATACAATCGCTAAAGACGGGGCTGCTGTCGGCATCGACCAGCGCCAGTGCCGAGGTGTCTGCCATGGTGATGCGGATATAGGGAATCCCGTTGTTGGGCATGGGCGAAGTGGGAGTCGTTGCGGCGCTGGAAGCGGGGGCTATATTGCTGCTTGATGCGGGAACGGCTGCAGCGCTGGAACTAGGAGCAATCTCGGCGCTGGAACTGGTAACAACCGCAGCATTGGAGCTGGTAATAACCACGGCGCTGGAATTTGGAACAACTGCGGCACTGGAATTTGGAACAGCTGCGGCACTGGAAATTGGAATGGTTGCTGCGCTGGAATTTGGAACGGTTGTGGCACTGGAGCCGGGAACGGCACTGGATGTGGGTGTAATGACCGCATCACTAGACAGGGACGTCGTGGAAGCTGCACTTGAACTGGGCGCAACGGGCATGGAGCTTGGCGAAACGAGGTCCTCACTAGCCCCTACAGCGGAATTTCCGCATGCCGAAAAAAGGCAGGCTGTAGCCAAGGTTGCCGTAAGGACGAACATTTTTTTTAAAGTAGGGAACATCATGGATCCGCAAAAAACTGGGTTTAAAAACGCGCCCCGCAATGAGATGCTGCGGGGCGCGAGGGTATGGAGGATGTATTACTTGGCGACCGAGATGCTGCGTGCTTCACGGTAGCTGCCGGTGACGACCTTGATGATGTAGGTGCCGCGCGGGGCTCCCATGGCATCGAGATCCAAGGTCATGGTGTGGCTCCCTGCCGACTGAATCCCGGTAATGGAACTTCCGATGAGGGCGCCGTAGGCGGTGTAGAGGGAAACTTTGGCGTTGTCGGCGCGGTCCAGCTTGTAGGCTACGATCAGACGCCCGCCATTGCTGTAAAGGGAAAGGTGGCTGGCCGGGTTTTTGTCAAGGCCGTAGTTCAGGGGCGTCGTGCCCTCGGTGGAACTTCCGCTGGATTCGTTGGTGAGGGTGACTGTTACTTTGTACAACACTTTATTGCCGTTGTACTTGAGTCCCTGCGTAAAGCTGTAGGTTTCGCCGTTCTGCACGCGGTTGGGATAGTGGCCCACGGTGGCTTTCCCGGTGGCAATGCTGAATTCGCTGTAAACAATGGCGTCGGTGTCAGTGTATGCGGCGACAGTTCCGTCGCCTGCAAACCAGTGGCCTGGATCGTTTGCGGTGGAGTTCGTGTTTTCGACGTTGCCGTCCATGGCAAAGTAGGTGGCCTTGCTGGCGATTTCGTTTTCGGAAACGCCCAGAGCCTTCGCCGCGCTGGCGAGTTGCAGGTCAAAGTCGACGCCTGCGTAGTTGTCGTCGATGGGGAGGGTCACGTTGACGGTGATGGTGGTGGTTTTGCCCACGACTTCGACGCTGCTGGAACTGGCGGGTTCTTGAGAAGAGCTGGAGCCTGCCACCACAGAGCTGGAAGAGGAGGCGGTACCGCCGTTGGAACTAGAGGAAATAGACTGGGATTCTTCGAGGGTCGGCCAGGCGTAATCGAGCTTGAAGTCGTTGTACCACTTGGTGTAGGCATCGCCCGCACCGCTCAGGCCCTTGTTCAGCTTTAAGTTGTAGTTGAAGTGCTCCTTGCGGATGTTCTCGTTGCCGGTGAACTGGTAGTCGGTATTGCAAACGATAGCAAAGACCATTTGCGAACCGTTCGAGGTGCCCGGAGTTTTGTTTAGGTTGAGTACCGCGGTCACTTCGTCATTTGCATTTTGCGTCTGCATGGGAACGCTATAGACTGGAGTGCCGTCGGTGGCGCGGTAGGCGAGTTGGAGGCTCATGTTCTTGCCCAGGGCCTTCATGGTTACGGAGACCTGCGTCGCGCCCGATTGAACCTTCAAGGGCACGATGTTGGCGCCGGACCAGCCCGGAGTCGTTGCGGCGTCGGGCACGAGCCAGCCGTTGCTTTCGGTCATTTTTTGGTAGGGCGTCATTTTCCAGTCGTATTTACTGTTGCGGTTCACTTCGTCATAGGAGTTGCCTCCAAAGTTTTGGTTCAAGAGGTTCTTGATTTCCTTGGACCATTCTTTCATATCGAGCATGGCGAGCCTGGCGCGGAATTCCATGATGAGCCTGCGCGTTCCCTCGTCGCCGAGCCCTGCGCTTGTGCCGTAGGTTTCGAGGAGGTACTTGGTTTTGCCGTAGGCGTGACCGTAAATCCAGCGGACTGAACCTGTGCCGAGCCATGTGCCCATGAAGGTGGGGAAGATGTTGCTGTACTGGGAACCGCCGATGAGGTAGCGCCAGTTGTTGTTCACGCCCTGGGCGCCCGGGCCGCCAAAGCTCCCGTCGGTGAGCCACCCAGAGTAGCATTCAATGGGCATGAAGGGAGCTATCACTGTTGCCGCGTTCAAGAATCCCATGCCGCTATACACGGCGTTCCTGTGGGAGAACATGTCCTGCTGAATCCAGGTATTGCCCGCCTCCTGGAACCAGTGCGCTTCCTTCGCGCCGGGGTAGCCGTTCGTCATGGAGTGGATGCCCTCGTGGATCATGGCGTCCATTTGCGCCACGCGGTCTCGGAAGGGGCAACTTGTGTTGAAACTGTAGAGCGGGTAGAACGAAGCCGCCACGGCGGTATAGCCCGCCACCCAGCTCTGGTAGCCGCCTACGTATTCGCCCACGTTGGAGTCGTAGTCGGCTTCGCCTGCGCAGGTCCCGGAACCCAGGTAGTAGATGGCGCTGTACTGCCCCGCCTGTGCCTGGGCGTCGGGAGCCCAGCCCAAGGTGTCGTAGAGGTAGCCAAAGTCGGTGTCGTACTTTTTGAGGATGCTGTCGATGGTCACGTCGGTAATGCGACTGTCGCGCTTGTCGCCCCAGTAAATGGCCCACCACTTGCCGGCCTTTTTGCCGGTGACGCCGCTGCAGTTGTTGTTGAACTTGGTGGGCGGCTTGATTTCGCCGATGTTCGACCTGGTGTCGTAATCCAGGTCGCTGCGGTAGCCGGGCCATGTGTAGGCGTCGCCCTCGGCGGCATTTGCTTGTGTAAGAAATCCTGCCGAAACGAGCCCGAAGGCGCAAGTGGCAAGCAGAGAAGGAATAAGGTGGCTATTTTTCATAAATCACTCCATTTTCACCGATTTTATGCTATATAAATAGGTTTTGGGAGAGCTTTTTGCACGTAAAAAGTGCTGAAAGTTATCAAATTCCGTTTCAAAAGTGTGTAAAAATTATTTCTACTGAGCGTGTCAAGCTTGTTGTTTTTTATTTCAACAAAAATCTAAAAAAAAGCGTGCTTTTATTTGGGGAGTATTTATTTTGCAAAAAAATGGAGGCTTCGATGAAGTATATGAATTTGCCTGTGGTTGCCGCCCTTACTGTTGCTGCGGTTTGGGGCCTTGTGGCCTGTTCTGACGACGTGGCTTCGGTGGCGGTCCCCGTTGACGAGGTTGCCGTTCCTGGCGACACAATCCAAATTATCGGGGTGTTTAGTTCCAGTGGTGTGGCTCCGGAGGGGGTTGCCCCCGGTTCCAGTACCACGGACCCCGGCATCGAACTCTCCAGCTCAAGCGCCACGGTTCCTGGTATTGAAATTCCTGGCTCCAGCAGCGTGAATCCCGGCGTTTCTCTTTCTAGCTCGAGTGTCGCCGTTCTGGTCAGCGCGGCTTCCGGTGACGACGAGAACGACATGGAAGATGCGAGAACTTTGGACGGATCCCAGATCCTCTTGAAACTTGCCGGAACGACGGCTACGGTAGAGAACAACAATGGCTGCATTACGGTTGAAGGAAACGGCGCTACCATCACCTGCCCGGGCGCCTATTACGTGACGGGCGAAGCTTCGGATTTCCAGGTGGTTGTGAACACTCCGGCGGCCGAGAACGAGGGCAATACCGGTATTTACCTCCATAACGCCACTTTGAGAAGTTCCAATGCCCCAATCCTCGTAAAGAATGCCGACAAGACGGTGCTGCACCTGGTGAAAGGCACCACAAACATTATAGAAGACGGCAATGGCAATCATTTGTTCACAACGGTCAATGGCAAGCAGGATACCGCCAAGGCGGCCATCTATTCCAAGGATGATTTGAACATCAAGGGCGCCGGGACGTTGACCGTTAAGGGCAACTTCAAGAACGGCATCCAGTCTAGCAACGACCTCAAAATCAAGAACGGCAACATCACGGTCATCGCGACCGAAAATGGCGTCAAGGGCAAGGGCAGCCTCCAGATTTCGGGAGGCTCCTTGAATGTTACCGCCAAGGCGGGCGACGGTCTCGAAAGCGACGAATGCGAAGAGGCGGCCGACGGCACCTGCAAAAATATAGTGGAAGGCAAGGGCTTTGTTGAAATCAGCGGCGGAAACATTACCATCGAGGCGGGAGACGATGGCGTTGAGGCGGCGAATTACGTGATGGTTAGTGATTCCGTTGAGCCCTCTATGGTCAAAGTTACGTCTACCGGCAAGGGCCTCTTGGCCGGAAAATACATTTACGTCAACGGCGGCAACGTTAACGTGGACGCCGAAGACGACGCGTTCCACTCCCGTTACCAGGCGATTATGAACGCGGGCGAGGTGACGGTTTCCTCGAAGGATGACGGCATCCATGCGGATTCGGCGCTGTACCTGAAAGGCTCCACGGTGAACGTAGTCACGGCTTCCGAAGGCTTGGAAGCCTACAGGATTTTTGCCGAGGGCGGAGTGTCCTCCGTCTACGCCACCAACGACGGCTGGAACGGTGCCGGCGGCGCCAAGGAGAACAGTGGCGGTTACTCCATGTTCAGCGAGAGCAGTGGCCACATCGTCATTAGCGGAGGCTACCATTACATTAGCGCCAAAGGCAGCATGATTGACGTGCTGGACGCGAATGGTTCTGCAAAGCAGACCGGTGGCGTGCTGATTCTTGAAATCACGGGCGAAAGCTACGAGAACGGCATGGGCGGCGGTTTTGGCGGCTGGAATGGTGGCGGCATGGGCGGCTGGAATGGTGGCGGCAGCGGAGGCTGTTCCTCGAACATGGCGGGTGGCCTTATCGATACCGACACCGGTTTCGAGATTGCCGGGGGTGTACTTCTCGCCTTTGGCGACTTCTCAACCGATATTCCCAAATGCGCCTCGGTCACTTACACCAACGAAAAATTTTACGGTTCCAGCCAGGCGGCGTTCAAGCCCCAGTACCACGGCAATACCATTCTTTATGGTGGCAGTGTGACTTCCGTGAGCGAGGTGCAGACAAACGGAATGAAGGAATTCAAGTTCCCCAACGGCCTGGTTTACATGTACCAGTAGTTGCTGTCTGTAAAAAAAAACGCCTGGCGGGCGTAAGCCTGCCAGGTGTCAAAAGAATGTTTGTCTTGCCGTTTTTTCTTATTCAGCAAACAAGGCCGTAGAGAGGTAGCGGTCGCCGGTATCCGGAAGGAGAGCGACAATCGTCTTGCCCTTGTTTTCGGGACGCTTCGCGAGTTCCTTTGCAGCCCAGAGAGCAGCGCCGGAAGAGATACCCACGAGCACGCCTTCCTTCTTGCCGATTTCGCGGCCGGCTTCAAAAGCAGCCTCGTTCTCGACAGCGATGATCTCGTCGTAGACCTTGGTGTTGAGCGTGTCAGGCACGAACCCGGCACCGATACCCTGGATCTTGTGGGAGCCCGCGACGCCCTTGCTGAGCACCGGAGAGCTGGCCGGCTCCACGGCCACGACCTTCACGTTCGGGTTCTTGCTCTTGAGGAATTCGCCCACGCCGGTCACGGTTCCGCCCGTGCCAACACCCGCCACGAAGATGTCGACCTTGCCGTCGGTATCTTCCCAGATTTCGGGACCGGTGGTGGCCCTGTGTGCGGCCGGGTTGGCGGGGTTCACGAACTGGCCCGGGATGAAGCTGTTCGGGATTTCCTTGGCCAGTTCGTCGGCGCGGGCGATAGCGCCCTTCATGCCCTTCGCGCCTTCGGTCAGCACGAGTTCGGCACCGTAGGCCTTCATCAGCTGGCGACGTTCCACGCTCATGGTTTCGGGCATCACGATGATGATGCGGTAACCGCGGGCGGCGGCAACAGAAGCAAGGCCAATGCCGGTATTACCCGAAGTCGGCTCGATGATGACGGAGCCGGCCTTGAGCTTGCCGCTCTTCTCGGCGTCGTCGAGCATCGCCTTCGCGATACGATCCTTCACGGAACCTGCAGGGTTGAAGTATTCGAGCTTCGCCAAGATCTT
Source organism: Fibrobacter sp. UWP2 (assembly GCF_900141705.1). Taxonomy (NCBI): domain Bacteria; kingdom Pseudomonadati; phylum Fibrobacterota; class Fibrobacteria; order Fibrobacterales; family Fibrobacteraceae; genus Fibrobacter; species Fibrobacter sp. UWP2. The sequence continues at coordinate 12,095 of NZ_FQYM01000020.1, read as the reverse complement.
GGCTTCGAGGTTGTTGGATGCTTCGATGTGGGTGAGTTCGAGGAGGGGGGTATGACCGACAAGCTGGTCGGCAGAGGTATAGATTTTAGACATGGTTGAAGTCCTTATTTTAGAGGTTAAATGTTGTTCAGTGCCTGGTCGAGGTCGTTGATGATGTCCTCGTAGTGTTCCGTACCGATGGAGAGGCGGATCGTAGCGGGGCTGATGCCTGCTGCGGCGAGTTCTTCCGGAGTGAGTTCGGAGTGGGTCGTCGTGTAGGGGTGCACCACCAGGCTCTTCACGTCGGCGACGTTAGCGAGCAGGCTGAAAATCTTGAGGCTGTCAATGAACTTGAAGGCTTCTTCCTGGCCGCCCTTCACGTCGAACGTGAAGATGGAACCGCCACCGTTTGGGAAGTAGCGCTCGTAAAGCTTGTGGTCCGGATGGTCCTTGAAGCTCGGGTGGTTGACTTTCGCGACCTTCGGGTGCTTCACGAGGAACTCGAGAACCTTCTTGGTGTTTTCCACGTGGCGGTCGAGGCGGAGCGAAAGCGTTTCCGTACCCTGGAGCAGCAGGAAAGCGTTGAACGGGGAAATCGCGGCACCTTCGTCACGCAGGAGGATTGCGCGGATGTAGACGATATAAGCAGCAGCGCCTGCAGCAGCGGTAAACGGAACGCCGTAGCTCGGGTTCGTCTCGGTGAACTGCGGGAACTTGCCGCTGGCAGCCCAGTCGAACTTGCCACCGTCAACGATGACACCGCCGAGAGTCGTGCCGTGACCGCCGATGAACTTGGTGGCAGAATGGATCACGATGTCGGCGCCGTGTTCCAGCGGACGGATCAAGTAAGGAGTACCGAAGGTATTGTCGATGAGCACCGGAATCTTGTGCTTGTGCGCAATTTCAGAAATCGCCTCGATATCCGGGATATCGGAATGCGGGTTGCCGAGCGTCTCGATGAGCACGAGCTTCGTGTTTTCCTTGATGGAAGATTCGACTTCCTTCAGGTCACGGGTGTTCACGAAGGTCGTCTCGATGCCGAACGGACGGAGCGTATGTTCCAGGAGGTTGTAGGTACCGCCGTAGATGGTGCGCTGGGCAACCACATGGTCACCCTTGCGGGCGAGAGCCGTGATGGCGTAGGTGAGGGCTGCGGCGCCAGAAGCGACGGCGAGACCTGCGATACCGCCTTCGAGAGCGGCGATGCGCTTTTCAAAAACATCCTGCGTCGTGTTGGTGAGGCGGCCGTAGATGTTGCCCGCATCCTTCAGGTGGAAACGGTCGGACGCGTGCTGAGCGCTGTGGAAAACATAGGAGGTGGTCTGGTATATAGGAACCGCGCGGCTATCGGTTGCGGGGTCTGCCTGTTCCTGGCCAACATGGAGCTGAAGAGTTTCGAAGTGGAGCTTGTTCTGAGTAGTCATGTGTGAAATTCCTTTTTTGTTTTTTTGCCCTACCGGGCTATTAGAGGTTTTTGGTTTGTTTATTCTCGCGGGTCTGTGCGACCTAGCGGTTTGTTGTGCTTCTGGCTTCGAGTCGCATTCGCCAGTGTTCGTTAATCTGTATGCTTGCCATTGGAACCTCGTTGTGATAGGTTTTGCCGCTTTCGCGGCGACGGACGATAATTTAAAACTATTTTCCTATAATTTCAATAGGGAATGCCTTTTCAAAAAAGGTGATTTTTAATATTATTTTCTTACAAAAACGAGTAAAATGCTGAAATTCTTGAAATTTCGCAAATAAAATAGTTTACTCTTATGTTTGGATATAGGAATTATCTATCGCTTTATAGTTCGCAATTCCAGAACTTGTCGTCGGGAATGACGCCCTCTCTGTCGGGAGTGTTCCGCAAAAACTGTTCAAGCTTGATGCTGGCGAGGTAGTTGCGGATGATGGTGTCCAGCTCCTTCCACACGGGGAGCGTGACGCAGCGGCGTGCGCGCTTGCACTGGTTGACCTTGTCGTCGAGGCAGGCAACGGGCGCGACAGAGGTTTCTGTGAGCGAGAGGATGTCCCACACGCTGCAATTCTTTGGATCGCTCTTGAGGCGATAGCCGCCGTTCTTGCCGCGGACTCCCTCGAGAATCTTGGCGCGGACCAAGGTGCCGAGGATTCCCTCCAGGTATTTTTCGGAAATCTGCTGCCTTGCCGAAATCTCCTGCAACTTCAAGTAGTTTTCCCTGCCGTTCCTGGCGAGGTCTATCATGACGCGGAGGGCGTATCGTCCTTTTGTAGAAATGCGCATATTTTTCCTTTTTTTTCTATAGGGAATATAGGAAAACAAAAAGCGAAAGGCGACGGTCTTTTTAAGTTTTACAATTAATGTAAAACAAGATGACGTCTTTTACATAAAATGTAAAATTTACAAGAGCGGAATCGGCGTCCAAAATTGTGCTTATTTAATCAAAAATGGGCTTTTTTGAGCGAAAAAGAAACCTTCTTTACCAAAATTGTAAAAGTGGCACGGTTTTTGCGAATGAGTTGGCATGAAATTTTCAAAATGGACAGGCCTGGGCAACGACTTCATTTTGCCGGAACCGGGGGAAGACTTTGACTTGGGAGACGGGACCGCCGAGCGTGTCATGCGCCTGTGCGACCGTCGTTTTGGCATTGGCGGCGACGGCGTGGTGCTGGTGCGTCCGCTGGGCGGACTTGATTTCGAGATGCGGATCTTTAACGCTGACGGTTCGGAGGCGGCCATGTGTGGGAACGCTACACGTTGCGTGGCAAAGTTTATCCATGACCGTGGACTGGACAAGGTCGCAGGCATGGAGCCGCCCTCCCACGAATACAACCTGCACACCCTGAGTGGCGTCGTGCGCCCCAAGCTTTTAGAGGGCGGTCTTGTTCGTGTCGACATGGGACTCCCGCGCGAGTTCCTCGGGAATGTCGCCCTTGAGGCGTGCGGCAACAAGTTCGATGCCGTGACGGTCTCGATGGGGAACCCCCACGCGGTCATCTTCGTTGACGACATCGAGAATGTCCCACTCGAAAAGTGGGGGCCGGTTTTGGAACATGACGCCCAGTTCCCCGACCGCTGCAACATTGAGTTCGCCGAGGTTCGTGCGCCCGGCGAAATCCGCATGCGCGTGTGGGAGCGCGGTTGCGGCATCACGCTCGCCTGCGGCACGGGCAGCTGCGCGACGCTCGTGGCGGCGCAAAAGACCGGGCGCATCGGCAAGGAAGCCGACATCGTTTTGGACGGAGGCGTTCTGCACGACAGCCACGTGGACGGCGAATCCGTATTTATGACTGGCCCCGCTCAGGAGGTGTTCCGCGGTTGCATTCTCTCACCGTAATAATTGTTCATTGTTCATTAAAAACGTTCCTCAAACTGCAAAACTTATGAATCCCTCCATCATCAATCCCTACTACGACCGCCTTCCGGGCAGTTACCTGTTCTCTACCATCGCCAAAAAGATTGCCGAATACGAGTCGGCGCACAAGAACGCCGACATCATCCGCCTGGGCATCGGCGACGTCACGTCCCCGCTTATCCCCGAGGTCATTGACGCCATGCACAAGGCGGTAAACGAAATGGCCCTCAAGCAGAGTTTTCGCGGCTACGGTCCCGAGCAGGGCTATGACTTTTTGCGCGAGGCCATTGTCCGCGGCGAATACGCGCCCCGCGGTATTGACGTCGCCTCTGACGAAATCTTTGTGAGCGACGGCTCCAAGTGCGACGTGGCGAACATCCAAGAGCTTTTTGCCGCCGACGTGAAAATCGCCATCCCCGACCCGGTCTACCCGGTGTGCCTCGACAGTAACGTGATGGCAGGCCGGACGGGCTCTCTGGATCAGGTAGGCCTTTTTGAGGGCGTCACCTACCTGGCGGCCAACGCCCAGAACAACTTTCAGCCCGAGCTCCCCCAAAACCCGGTCCAGCTGATTTACCTGTGCAGTCCGAACAACCCCACAGGAACGGTGCTCACTCGCGAGACACTCCAGAAGTTCGTGGACTATGCAAACCGCAATGGCGCGCTCATCCTCTTTGACGGCGCCTACAACTGCTACATCCGCGATGACGCCCTCCCGCATTCCATTTTCGAGATCGAGGGCGCGCGCACCTGCGCCATCGAGTTCCGCAGTTTTAGCAAAACGGCGGGCTTCACGGGCATCCGCTGCGCTTACACAGTAATCCCCAAGGACCTCGCCAAGCTGCACTCCATGTGGAATCGCCGGCAGACGACCAAGTTCAACGGGGTGAGCTACGTGACCCAGCGTGCCGCCGAGGCCATTTACACCGAGGAGGGCTGGAGGCAGACCAACGAGGTCATTGACGGCTACATGGCGACCGCGGCCTTGATCCGCAGCGAACTCACGGCGGCGGGCTACACCGTTTTTGGCGGCGAGCACGCCCCCTACATTTGGTGGAAACTGCCGGATGGGGAAAAGTCCTTCGACTTCTTTGACCGGCTCCTGGCCCGCTGCGAGGTGGTGGGTACGCCGGGGAGCGGGTTTGGTCCCATGGGCGAGGGGTACTTCCGCCTGACCGCCTTCGGCGACCACGAAAGAACGAAAATTGCCCTCAAGAGGATCAAGGAAAGGCTTTAAGGTCGCAAAAGCAACCAAAAGTTTTACATTTTATGTAAAAGGTACGATTTATGTCGCAAACCATCGCTCCCGAAATCTCCGTCATCCAAAAGATCAGTGAAGTCATCATTCACGAGCGCAACGTCGAGAAACTCCTCAAGAACGTGCTTGGCATTCTGGACTCCGAGATGGGGATGCTGCGCGGCACCTTCGCGCTGCTCTACGGTGATACCCTGAAAATTGAGGCGTCCCACGGTCTGGGTGAGAACGAGAAACAGCTGGGCCAGTATCGTGTGGGCGAGGGCATCACGGGCCACGTGGCCGAGACTGGCCGTAGCCACGTGATTCCTGACTTGCGCAAGGACTCCCGCTTTTTGAACCGCACGGGCGCCCGCAACTACAACAGCCAGGTCGCCTTCATTTGCGTGCCGCTCATCCACGAGGAGAAGGTCATTGGCACACTCTCCATTGACCGCCCTGTGGACGGGACCACGCAGCTGGACCGCGACGTGGCGCTGCTCGAGATTATCGCGAACATCACGGGTGACGCCGCCAACGAGTGCATTGAGATCCATGACGAACGCGAAGCCCTGATGGAAGAGAACCGCAAGCTGCGCGATATGCTCAACGTGAACCACACCGAGATTGTGGGCAAGTGTAGCGAGATGCAGATGGTGTACGAGCAGATCCAGCAGGTGGCGCCCTCCGACGCGACGGTCCTCATTCGCGGGGCGAGTGGTACGGGTAAGGAGATGGTCGCCCGCGCCATCGTGAACCTTTCGCAGCGCAAGGACAGACCCTTTGTGACGCTCAACTGCGCCGCCCTGCCCGAGAACCTGGTGGAGAGCGAGCTCTTTGGCCACGAGAAGGGCGCCTTTACGGGAGCCGTGAATCGCCGCATTGGCCGTGCCGAGGCCGCCAACGGGGGTACCCTGTTTTTGGACGAGATTGGCGACCTCTCACTCCCGGTGCAGGTAAAGCTCCTCCGCTTTTTGCAAGAGAAGACCTTTTCCCGCGTGGGCAGCAACGAGGAACTCCACTCCGACGTGCGGTTCCTGGCCGCGACCAGCCGGAACCTGGAGGAACTCATGGAGAAGAAGCTGTTCCGCGAGGACCTCTTTTACCGCCTGAACATTTTCCCCATCTCGGTGCCGGACCTCGCCAAGCGCCATACCGACATCATCCTTTTGGCGGAGCACTTCATGGAGAAAATGAACCTGAGGTACAACAAGAAGGTGGTCAGGCTTTCGACCATTGCCATCAACATGCTCATGAGCTACCACTGGCCGGGCAACGTACGCGAGCTGGAAAACTGCATTGAGAGGGCGGTCCTCACCGCTAAGGACGACTGCATCCACAGCTACAACCTGCCGCCTTCGCTGCAGACCAGCTACTCGACCGGGGCGTCGGGCGAGCCGAACAGCGAGCGCAACACCCTGAGCGTGCTCATGGACAATTACGAGCGCGAAATCTTTACCGAGGCCATCAAGAGGAGCGAGGGCAACCTCTCGGCGGCGGGTCGCGAGCTGGGGATTTCCCCCCGAATGATGAACTACCGCATGAACAAGCTCGGGCTGAACTCCAAAAAGTAGGTGGACCCCGAACCTGGGGGCAGGGTCTGACCTCCCCCCCGACGTTCAGAAACTTATATTTGGCCTATATGTCCCGCTTTTATATAGGCAAAAGGAGCAAATATGAGTGAAGAAGTTTTGAATCGTAAAAAGGCTATTGTTACGGGCGCGTCCCGCGGTATCGGCTTTGCCGTGGCGCAGGAACTGGCTGCCCAGGGCCATGATGTGGCGCTTATTTCTAGGAGCGGTTGTGAATCCCAGGCGGCAGACCTCGCTGCCAAGTACGGGGTCAAGGCCCTCTCGTTTGCCTGCGACGTGAGCGATTCCGCCCAGGTGCAGGAAGTCTTTGCCGCCGCCATCAAGGAGCTGGGCGGGGTGGACGTGCTGGTCAACAACGCCGGCATCACCCGCGACGGCCTTTTGATGCGCATGAAGGACGAGGACTTTGATGCGGTCATCCAGACGAACCTCCGCTCGGTTTTCCTCTGCACGAGGGCGGTTACGCGTACCATGATGGGCGCCCGCAGCGGCCATATTGTGAATATTTCTAGCATTAACGCCCTCCGTGGCCAGGCTGGCCAGACCAACTACGCCGCCGCCAAGGCGGGGGTCATCGGCATCACCCGGTCCAATTCAAGGGAGTTCGCCAGCCGTGGCATTACCGTGAACGCGGTCGCCCCCGGCTTCATCGATACCGACATGACGGCCAAACTGAGTGACGAGGTCCGGGCTCAGTATGCGGCCCAAATCCCCCTCGGACGCCTCGGAAAACCCGAAGATGTGGCAAAAACGGTGGCTTTTTTGGCCTCTGACAATGCGAAATACATCACTGGGCAAATAATTGGTGTGGATGGGGGCTTGAATGCCTAGGGGATTTTTCTAAATTTGCACCCAAACAATTCCAAATGGAGTAAAACATGACAAAAGAAGAAATTTTCAAGAAAGTGACCGACGTTCTCGTTGCCAAGCTGGAAGTCAAGGCTGAAGATGTGAAGCCTGAATCCGAATTCGGTAACGATCTCGGTGCCGACTCTCTCGACCGCGTTGAAGTGGTGATGGCTCTCGAAGACGAATTCGAAGTCGAAATCCTCGACTCTGACGCCGAAAAGTTCACGAAGGTTGCCGACGTGGTCGCCTTCCTCGAAGAGAAGAAGAAGTAATTCTCTTTGACTAAAGAAATAAAATGCCCCGGCTTTGACCGGGGTATTTTTATATTGAGTCTTGTTTAATGAATAGAAAACAATGCGCTAGAAAATCATAAGGAGAATCATTTGGAAGAGAAGAACATGCTCCACAAATTGCTTAAACTCTGGTTTCGCCAGAAGTCCGGTGACGGGCTTGAGGCAAAGCTCGGGTATAGGTTCCGCGACCCCGAACTGCTGGCGCACGCCCTGGTGCACCGCTCGTTTTTGACGGGCAAGGACATGCCCTACGAGAACAACAACGAGCGCCTTGAGTTCTTGGGCGATTCCGTTTTGAACATGCTCACGACCGAGTTCCTTTACAAGACTTACCCCGACGCCTCGGAGGGCGACCTCTCCAAGCAAAAGAGCGCGATTGTCTCGGGCCACGCCTGTGCGCAGTCGTCCAAGGAATGGGACCTGGGTGAGTACATCAAGATAGGCAAGAGCGAGGCCAAGATGGGCGGTCGCGGCAAGGAGAGCATTCTGGCGGACGCCTACGAGGCGGTGCTTGGCGCCGTGTACCTGGACGGCGGTCTGGAAGAAGTCCGAGCCATTTTGAACAAGTTCCATTTCCCGCGGGTCGCCGACATTGTGACCGCCGATGACTTTGTGAATTTCAAGAGCGCCCTGTTGGAATACACCCAAGGCAAAATCCATACTGCCCCGGAGTACGTGATTATTGGCGAGGATGGGCCGGAGCACCAGAAGGTGTTTACCGCCGAGGTCCATGTGAACGGGAAGGTGTATGGCAAGGGTCAGGGTCCAAACAAAAAGAAGGCCGAACAGGAGGCTGCCCGCGTAGCGCTTGCGGCGCTCAAGGCCGAAGACGTGGAACACGCGAAGAACGCCCCGCCCGAAGCTGCCCCCGAGAAACCCGTCAAACCCAAGAGATTTTTTAGACCGTAGATTAGGCGAAAGAACGGCGCCGGGCGCCTACAGACGAAAGAGTGCGTCATCCTGAGGGATAAGGTTGGTGAGCCTGCCGAACCAAGCCCCGAAGGATCCAGACCCGAGGAATAAAAAATGATGAAAAGAAAGATTGTAATAGCCGCGTTGATTGTGTCGGCGATGACCCTTACCGCCTGCAACGAGCAGGATGCGTCTAAGACCGCGAAGTCCGCGGGTGGCGAACTGAACTGCCCCGAACAGCCGGCTGATTCCACCGCCACGGGCGAGTTTGACCCCGTCGCCTCCAAGGATGCACGCCCCTGCGGCGCCATTACTCTTTGGGGTTCCGCGATGCCCAAGTCGTTCAACATGTGGGAAGACTACAACAGCTTCTCCGCCGAGCTCATGGGCATGATGTTCGAACCGCTCGTTAGCCTGCACAGCACCGAGGACCGCGAAGTGGGAATCCTCGCAGACCGCTGGGAGGTGGGCGACGACGGCAAGACGTTCACCTTCCACGTGGACGAACGCGCGCGTTGGAGCGACGGCAAGCCCGTTACCGCCGAGGATGTGCAGTTTTACTACGACGTCATCATGGACGAGAAAAACCTCACGCCAATATTCAAGGTGGGGCTCAGCCGTTTTGAACGTCCGGAAATTTTGGACAGTCTCACCCTCCGCATGACGGCGAAGGAAGTGCACTGGGGCAACTTCTGGGAAGCTGCGGGCATGCTCGCGTTCCCCAAGCACGTTTGGGCTGGCAAGGACTTCAACCAGATCCGCTACGAGTTCCCCGTGGTGAGCGGTCCCTACATCATCAAGACCTTCCGCGAGGACCGTTTTGTGGAACTCAAGCGCCGTGCCGACTGGTGGGGCTTCCACAAGAACTGGAACCGCGGCAAGTACAACTTCCAAAAGATCCGCTACCGCTTTATGAACGACCAGACCAAGGCGCTCGAGGCCTTCAAAAAGCAGGACATTAACGCCTACGCCATTTACACGAGCAGCATTTGGATGAAGCAGACGGACTTTGACGCCGTGCAGAAGGGCTGGGCTGTGAAGCAGCGCATCTTTAACAAGGAACCCATAGGCTTCCAGGGCATGGCCATCAACTTGCGCAAACCCGCGTTCCAGGACGTGCGCGTGCGCCGTGCCCTCAGCATGCTGCTGAACCGCGAGCAGATGAACGAGAAGTACATGTACGGTCAGTACTTTTTGCTGAACAGCTACTACCCCGACCTGTGGGAAGGCAACCAGAATCCCACGGCGCCGGTGTACCACTTTAATCCCGACAGCGCCCGTGCCCTGTTTGCGGAGGCGGGCTACAAGGTGAACGCCCAGGGCGTTTTGGAAAAAGACGGCAAGCCATTTGCCATCAACTTCATTACATCTATGGAGGACCTGCGTCACCTCACGCTGTTCCAGGAAGACCTCAAGAAGGTGGGCGTGGTTGCGACAATCGAGCAAATGAGCCAGAGCACGCTGCGCAAACGCTTGGATGATGCGGACTTTGACCTCTACTGGGTGAACTGGGGTGCGGGCCGCCTTCGCGACCCGGAGGCCAGCTGGCATTCTTCCACCGCCTTGCAAAAGGGGACGAACAACCTGGCGGGAGTGCAGGACAAAGTCGTCGACAGCCTCATCGATTTGCAGAAGACGGAATTTGACCTTGCGAAGCGGAACGAAATCTTGAAGGCGCTCGACAACCGCCTGGCGGAGTTGGTGCCTTACGTGCTCATGTGGCAATGTGACCACCACCGCATCCTCTACTGGAACCGCTTTGGGACGCCCGAAAAGGTTTTTGACCACTTTAACCGCGAAGACGCCATCCCCGTTTACTGGTGGCTAGACCCGGCGAAGTCCGCGGCTCTTGACAAGGCGATGAAAGCAGGCGAGAGCATTACGCCGCCCGCCTACGACGTGAAGTGATTGCCGCTTTGCTCGGCTTTCTTTCATTGAGAACTCGGACTCCGTGAACAAAAAGCCCCTGGTTTTAACCAGGGGCGATTGTAGCCATGGCCACCTTTAGGTGGGAGGGCTCGGTCTCTTTAGAAGAAGAATTCGACGCCAGCGTACAATCCCGAGGCGTCTCCGCCCATTTCAGGATCGCCACTACGGACAATGAGCTTTGCCAATACAGAGAGATTCGGTGCCACCGCATATTGTGCACCCAGCCAAATTTGGATTTGGTTGTGGCCGCTGTTGTCCTCTCCGTGTTCCTTGCCAGCACCGTCTTCCCATTCGTCTTCAAACACCTTGAACTTGAACTTCAAGCCAAGGAGCGGGGTGAGCCCGATGCTCTGGATGGTGTAGTCGGCTTCGCCGGCGATATGCAACTCGAGCCCACGGTCGTAGTGGTTGTGTTCAAAGCCCCAGTCAATGCCAGCTTCGGTGCCGAACTTGAAACCGGGTGCGTTGGGCACTTCCATGGAGAACTGTCCACCCAAGTACAGGGCGATCTCGTCAGTGGACGGGGCGTGCCCGTTTTTGCTGTAATCGTCGTTTCCGATGGGTAGGTGAAAGTCCAAGAAGGCGGTAATCATCGGGGCGACTTCAAAGCGTGCGCCGATAGTCAAGTCGCGCAGACCGTCGCCACCGTTGACGCAGCCTTTGCAGTCTTCTTCGCTCCAGAACTGGTAGCCCCAGCTTTGCAAAGAAAGCTCCAACTTCTCGATCAGTGAAAAACGGGCGCCGATTTCGAGACCGGCCTGGCTCCAATCGCCGTCCCAGTCATAGTAGAGACCACCCTTGGCAGAGCCCTGGCCTGCAGGGAGAACCGGGAAGTAGTCCCAGGTGGCAAAGCTCGCGGTCACAGCCAGTGCCGCAGCGAGTATAATCTTTTTGAACATCCTAAACTCCTTGAAATGGGGAATTACCCTATAAATTTAAAAAATGCAGAGCCCGTGGCAATGCATTTTATGTTTACACATAAAATGCCCTTTTGTAAACAAAAAAAAGACCCGCTTTGAAAGCGGGCCCTTTTTCAAGAGTATCCTTGGCTACGCCAAGTCAAATCTTAGAAGTTGATGTTCAGATGAGCGTCGAAGTACATCTGGGTGTCATCATATCCGTAGTAGTCTTCGCCCATCTTGAAACGGGCAGAGAGATCGAGGGCGAACATCGGGTTGAATGCAATGGCAACACCGAGATAGGGTTCAAAGCCCATATCACCGGTACGGCTATCACCGACATTGTCACCGTCAAAGGTGGTCTTGCCGAGGAACATAAGCAGGTCGATACCGACGTACGGGGTGAACATTTCGTTCACAGCGAAGTCGCCTTCAACACCGAGGTTGAGAGTCCAGGGCGGAGTGGTCTTGTCGTCGCCGGCGGTTTCAATCTGGAGACCGGCTTCGGTACCAAGGTTCACCATGCCGAAGGCCTGGGAGAACTGCACGCCGAAGTGGAAACCGATACCATCACGGTTGAATTCCTCTTCACCGATGGGGAGATCCACATCCAAGAAGGCGTTCAAGATGGGCATGAACTGGTAGCGGACCATGAGGGGGAGGTTGTGCATGCCGTCTACACCATCGTTACCATCTACGTCGGTGAACAGTTTGTAGTTGAACACAGTTCCCAATTCCAAGTTAGGAATCACGGTGTAGCGGACGCCGGCATAGAGATCACCGGTGCTGACCTTATCGGCCGGCATGCCGTAGGTGAAGCCGACCTTGGCCTGACCCTTGTGGTTTTCGAGAACCGGGAACTTGTCCCAGGTAGCGAAAGAAGCGGTGGCTACGAGAGCTGTAGCAAGTGCGATTTTTTTGAACATTGATGTTCTCCTTATTAGAGGTTAACATGTAAAATATAGTATTCCAAATTGGAATGGGAGTGTTTTTTTTGAAGATGCCCCAAAGTTAGTTGAAATTTCTGCAACCAAAAAGAAAAAGGTGGTCTCCAACTTGTAAATTTGGTTCAGCAAAAAAACACCAAGCAA
>NZ_FQYM01000019.1 GCF_900141705.1 Fibrobacter sp. UWP2 | reverse complement strand
CTTCAAACTGCCCGGCGGCCTCTCGGGCCTCCGTCCCCTTCGATCCGGGGTCTTGTGGACCGCTCGTCTCGGGAGTGGTGCCAATTATAGAATTTTCCGGAATAAATGCAAGGGGTAAAGGCAAAAAAATTTCATTTTTTTTTGCCCTGACGCTCTTTTTTCGCCAATTTACGAGATTTAATACAGGATATCAACAAGTTGTCAACAAACATGAGATAATAATCCCGTCCAATATCCAGCAATCAGCTTTTTTTACCACTTGCGAGGCTGTTCGCCAAGGCGGAAAAGCGCACACATTATATCTATGGGGCGAGGAAGGCTCATATCACGGCTCATGCCCTGCGGCAAGTTGCGAAAACCCACGTTCCTCATTTTTTCGTACAAAGTAACAACTGCAGAGGCAATAGATTCTCCCAATGACTCAGCATCGGCATTGCCTATGGCAGTTTGGCAAAGGTTCAAAAGCATAAGCCCGGCACCCAGGCGCTGCGCCTTGTCGACAAGCGTTGCAATGCGCCCCGTATCAGAAACAAGAAAACCGATTTGCAACAAACTATCGCCATTCAACTTGACTTTGACCTGGCGCTCCACAGCAGAAGCCGGGCGCAAGCCTCCCTGCAAAGGCTTGATGTAATCCAGCATGGCGCGGCAGGCGGGCACGGCAAAGGGCTTGAGGTTCAAAGACTGCGCATCAAGCGCTTTTGCGGCAGCATTCCCGAACAGCTCACGCGCCTTGGCGGTCACGCACTCAGCGCGATAATTCACCATGGTTATCACGTTGTCTGCGATACTTAAAAAATCGCCACAGGCCCCCGCTACAATAATAAAGCTGCAGCCTGCAGAGGCCATTTCGCGAATACGGTCTGTTAACGGAATCAAAGGCTCGTGGTCGTCACCCAAAAGTTCGCGGACGCGTTGGTCGCGAATCAAAAAATTCACTGCCGAGGAATCCTCGTCAATAAAGAACGTGCGGCACCTTGCTTCCATCGCCTCCATAAGGTTCGCCGCCTCGCTCGTGGACCCCGAAGCCGAAAGCGACGTGAAGGCCTTGGTCGAGACGCCACCCGGCAAATCGCGCACTAGGGCAGAGATATTGGTCCCGCGCACACTGCGGCCGTCCTCGACGCCAACACGGACAGCGGATTCATCGACCACAATCCCCTCGCGACCATCCCCCGGCACATGCGGGTGGACCGCACTGACCAAAGCCTGCAACAACGTAGACTTCCCATGGAAAGCCCCGCCAGTAATCACAGTGACACCTGCGGGAATCCCCATCCCGCGAATCTCGCGACCATTTACAGATAAAGTAATTCCCATTTCGGCAGGCGTCACAAACGGGACAGCCCCTTCCAAGGGCTTACTGGACAGACCCGACGCCCGGGGCAACACGGCTCCATCGGGCACAAAGGCGACCAAGCCGCGTTTTTTTAAAACTTCCAATATGGCAGACCGCTCCGCCACAACATGGTAGTATTTTAAAAGCTCGGCACAAACACCGCCCTCGCTCTGGCTACTACTATTATATAGTGTAGAAACCAGGTCGGGCAGAACCATTGTCAAAATCTCGGCGGCGGCCTCGGCCTGAATCTTGCGCCCGTCACCCGGGAGCCGAACCTGAAGGCATGCCCTGACCTCGCCGTTATCTATCCAAAGAGAATTCCGCACCAGCATCTCCGGTCCCGGCACAGCCAATACCACGGCAGCATCCTTTTCAGGGTAACGTTCACACACGGCGGCGCTCAGGCGGCGTAACAAAAAATCACTCAACGCAAGGCGGCGTTCAAACGAACCACTCCACTCCGAGGTGTAACCAAGTTGGGCGAGCGTCGCCTTTACCATCACGCGGGAGGCAGGGGCAAACGGGTCGCCCTGCACATGCAAGAACGAGAGCGAAAAGTCTCCAAAATCCCATTCTTTTTCGGACAGCGACTTGTAGAGCCCGTAGTTTTTGCCATTCAGCGTGCGAATTTTTTGATAAAGAGCCTTCATGTTCAAAGTTTAGCAAATCGGCAATGGATTTCGCACGTTTTTACAGACTTTTTTCGGCATTTTAATACCCACCGACAAAAAAAAGAATTAAATTCCATTTTGGACATTATTTTAAGTGTACAAACAAAATAGGAGTACTCAATGAAAAAGCTCTATGTTTTTGCCCTCATGGTGGCATTCCTCTTTACCGCCGCCGTCGCTGACGACGACCCACCTCCGCGCGGCAAGCCGGCCGTTGTCAACATCATTACCAACCCGCCTAACAGCGAAGTCTACCTGGGCGGCGAGAATCTCGGCAAGAGCCCCATTGAAAACTTGAGCGTCAAGTCGGGCCGCCAGACTCTCGTGGTGATTGACCAGGGTTACGAACTGGTGAACCAGCGCGTGAACGTTTGGCCGGGTAACGACAAGCGCAACACCTTCGACTTCGGTACCAAGATCCCGAAGGGTCACATCAAGGTCTCGACCAAGCCGGGCAAGTGCATCATCTTCGTCGATGGCGACCAGGCCGACAAGACCGACGGCGCTCCGCTCACCATCCACAACCTGGATGCTGGCGACCACGTGGTGCGTGCCGAATGCTCCAACCGCAAGTCTGCCGAAACTCTCGTGACCGTGAAAGGCGAAGAGACTGTCGAAATCGAGCTTGACGCCACCTCGGGCAAGAAGAAAAAATAACAGCCCACACGGCACTTCTGCCGGTGTTTGAGCCGCAATTAAAAAAGACCCTCCCCCGGAGGGCCTTTTTTAACTAATATTTACATGTAATTAAATTCAAAACAGGAGAATCATCATGTCTAAGATTTGGACACTCTGCCTTTGCGCCTCTCTCGCCTTCCTCGTCGGCTGCTCCAGCGGCGGCAAGAAGGTTTCCCGCATTGACTCCAACTCCGTCACCGACCTCTCTGGCGCTTGGAACGATACCGACTCCCGCCTCGTCGCGGACGAAATGATTACCGACTGCCTCAACCGTCCGTGGTACCAGACCATGCTCCAGCAAAAGAACGGCCAGGTCCCGACCGTGGTGATTGGCAAGGTCCGCAACAAGAGCCACGAACACATCAACGTGGAGACGTTCATCAAGGACATTGAACGCGCCCTCATCAACAGCGGCAAGGCCGACTTTGTGGCAAATGCCGAGGAACGCACCGAACTCCGTGACGAGCTCGCAAGCCAGGCCGGCAACGCCACCGAAGAGACCCGCAAGGACGCCGGTCAAGAAATCGGCGCCGACCTCATGCTCACCGGCACGCTCAACTCCATCGTGGACCAGGAAGGTGGCGAACAGGTCATCTACTACCAGGTCGACATGGAACTCACTGACATCCAGAGCCACAAGAAGGTTTGGATCGGCGACAAGAAGATCAAGAAGTACGTGTCCCAGTCCAGCGTGAAGATGTAAAGCACCTGCACTGCAATGTGTAGTGTGAAATGTGTAATGTAGAATGGGGCAAAGGGTAATACCCCACCTCCGCAATCTAGGACAACGCTATGAAACGGATATTCCTGTTGTTTACCGCATTCCTGTTGGCGTCGTGCGCCAACAAGTCCATGACGCGTTATGAGACCTTGGCCCCAACACTCGAAAAAAAAGGCTTCGACGCCACCATTGCCGAAGTGAAGGACCAAAAGGAAGACCTTTACGGTTCCAACAGCGAGTTCCTTTACTACTACGACCTAGGCGTTTTGCACCACTACAACAGGAACTTTGACGAGAGCATCAAGAATTTCGCGAAGGCCGAAAAAATCTACGAGGACCTTTATACGAAATCCGTCACGAACGAGGCCGCCGCGCTGCTAACCAACGACAACGTGCGCCCGTACCGCGCCAGACCCTTTGAGCTCTTGACTTTGTACCAGTTGCAAATACTGAACTATCTCGCCAAGGCCGACTTGGACGGGGCCCTCGTTGAAGTCAAGCGTTCGCAAATTGCGATGAACGCCCTGTACCAAAAGGATCAGGACAAAGTAAACGACAACGGCTTTTTGCGCTACCTCTCGGCGCTAGTCTACGACCTGGACGGCGAGAAGGACGATGCCGCCATCTCGTATTACAAGGCGATTAAGGCCTACGACGAGAGTAAGATGGGCGTCCCCAAAGAGGTGTTCGAGTTCGTTACCGAGAGCTTGCGCCGCATGGACCGCGAAGACGACATTCGCGCACTGAACAAGCCAGAACTTGCCAGCACGCCCAAGGCGACCGCCGTGCAGGAACTGGGCCAGGAGATTATCGTCATTGGCTATGCGGGCCACAGCCCCATCCTCGGCGAGATGTACCTCTCCGGCACGTTCATCTCAGGCGGGGTGATGAACCTTTACTACAAGGACGGCGAGACCGGCAACAGGACCAGCTTCACTCTCGTAGCGCCGATAGTCCCGGGAGCCGGGAGCGAGACTTTCCACATCGGGTTCGCTCTCCCCGAAGTCCGCGACCACCACAGCCGTGTAAGCAAGTTCGAGGTGAGCCTCGACGGCAAAACCCGCATTAAGCCCGAAAAGGTGATGGCGGTGGACGACGAGCTCAAGCGCAACATGGAAGACGAAAAGACTTCGACCATCACACGCACCGCGATCCGCGTCATTACGCGCACCATCGCCGCCCAAAAGGCAAAACAGGCGACCAACACCGGCAACGGCATCTTTGACCTCATCAAGAACATCGGCGTCGATGTGGCTCAAGGCCAGCTGGAGCAGGCGGACCTCCGCGTGGGGCTCTTCCTCCCCAACTCCTTCTACATGACCCGTATGCCTGTAGAACCTGGCAGCCACAGCGTGAGCGTCGCCGCCCAAGGTTCGCATGGAGAGACTGTCGGCGTCTACAACTTCGACAAGATCCCTGTGAAAAAAGGCCAAAAGGTGTTCCTCATCATCCCGGCCATCAAGTAAGACCGAGGCGGGCTCAAAGCGACTTTCGGGCGAACTACCGCAAACATTTAGAAACAAGCGTGCTTCGGCACGCTTTTTTCCGTTAAAAAGTTGTTTTTTCAAGAATCAGGGCGTGCCTTTTTGCTTTTTTTTATGTAGTTTCAACACACGAGTTTTACCAAGGAGAGATTTATGAATTTCAAGGTTTTGATTGCCGCGGCCGCTTTGCTCGCGAGCCAGTCGTTCGCCATCATTGGCATTGGCGCGCACTACTCCCCGAGCTTTGGCAGCAAGTTGGACGCAGCCTCCACCCCGCAAAAAGTGGCCGAAAATCTCAAGTTCAGCCACGAAGGTTTTGACGGAACCATGCAAGGTTTTGGTTTCAAGCTGTGGGTTGACCTGCTCCCCATCATTGACATTGAAGGTACGTTGAACTTCCAGTTCGGCTCGTACGATGCTAGCCTCTGGGTAAAGGATCCCACAAACGGAACATATCAGGAACTCCCCCTCGAAATTGAAATTGGCGGAACCCCGTTTGGCAAGGCCAACCCGAAATTCGTCACCATGACGGGCGACATTTCAATCACCTACCCCTTCACGATGCTTCCCATCATTCGACCCTATATTGGTGGCGGCCTCTCCATCCATGCAAATTCCTTCGTGTTGAACCAGGGCTTTGTGAGCGCACTGGTGGACGACCCGGAAATTGCAGGACTTATCCAGGAAATCGCCGGCTTGCAGAACACCGAAGGTCTTGACGCCGAGGCAATCCAAGCCAAGATGCTCGAACTCCAGCCCAAGGTCAACGGACTTGGCGACACCATGAAGCAGCGCGTACAGGACCAGGCTTTGAAAGAAGGACTCAAAACCAGCGTCGGCGGACACATCCTCGTGGGAGCTCGCTTCAAACTCCCGATTATCCCCATCGCCATCTACTCGAACTTCAAGTACTACATTGGCGGCGACTATCCCGAAGAATTCAGCAGTGGCAACATGGCTGTTGAACTCGGCGGCGGTCTCGCAATCTAATCAAGTTTCAAAGGAACAACATAAAATGGCACAAAACACTAGCAGCACTAGCATTCTCATTATCGAAGACGAAATCGCCATTGCCGAAGGTCTCGTGGACCTCTGCGAACTGAATGGTTACTCTGTCAAACACGTGGCCGATGGCGAGAGCGGCCTTACCGAAGCGCTCTCCGGTCAATACGGCCTTGTTCTCCTTGACTTGATGCTCCCGGGCATGGACGGCTTTACCGTTTGCGACAAGATTCGCGAAAAAGACAGAAGCCTCCCCATCATCATCCTCTCGGCCAAGAATGCCGACGAAGACATTATCAACGGTCTCAAGTTCGGCGCCGACGACTACATCCCGAAGCCGTTCTCCGTGCCCATGCTCCTCGCCCGCATCGAGGCTGTGCTCCGCCGTAGCCGCCAGTCCCTCGAGAACGAGGGCAAACTCGCCGCAGGCAATCTCCGCGTGAACTTCCGCGAATACACCGGCACCCGCGGTAAAGAAGAACTCGCTTTCACTCGCAAGGAGATTGAAATCCTCGAATACCTGTGGAACAACCGTGACCACGCCGTACCGCGCGCCGAACTGCTCCGCAAGGTCTGGGGTTACGAGAATGCCGAATCGGTCGACACCCGTACCGTTGACATCCACATCACCAAGCTCCGCAAGAAGATCGAAGACGATCCTGCGCACCCGAAGCTCTTGGTCACGTTCCGTGGCGAAGGCTACCAGATGCGTTCCGCACCTGAATGCGCAAAATCCACCTAATATTCGCAGCAATCTTTGCTGTCATCGCCTTACCCCTGGTAGTTCTCCTCTACCAGGCGTATTCGCAGTTGGAACTCGGTACAAACTCCTTGTACCAGGGTCATGCTATGTTCGTCGCCAACACGCTGAACCAGCAAATTGCGAAGGACCTCGCCATTGAGGACAAACGTTCATACTCGGAGTACGGGTTCATCCGCACCATCCAGGTCATTGGCGGCGAAGAAAATACACTCTCGGAACTGGTGGACTACCCCATCACAAGCCAGTACGCCGGTCTCATCGGGCACTTCCAGCTTGCCCCCGACAACTCGCTCCGCACGCCGTTTTTGCCCGAAGGAAGATTCGGCGAAATCCTACTGGAACAGATTTCCCCTGCCGAGCGAACCAAGCGCGAAGAAGTGCGCTTCAAGATCAACAACATCCTTGACGAACTCGGTGTTCGAAACGAGGGGATTGAAGCAAACGCACAACCGCGCGATTCCGTGGAGACCGTTATTGACCGTGTGTACAAACACGACCCCAAAATTCGCAACAACACAAAAAGCAAGAAAAAGAAGACTGGCCGCATCAACCGTTTTGAACAAACTTCCGAAATGGAATCGTTCGCCTTTAATGCCGAACTCATGAAGACCGACACGCTGGACTTTTCATTGGGCGACCTGCCCAGGGCAAAGGAAGTCGAAATAGAACCATTCCAAGCGGTATTCAACAACCAGTACGTCGTGTTCTTCCGTAACGTGCGCCGTGGCAGCGAGCTCTTTGTGCAAGGCTATGTAGTAAACCTCCGCATATACCTGAGCAACCTCGTCAAAAACGAAACGCAATTCTACCCGCTCGAAAAAGACCTGGTTCTCGGCTTCTCGACCGCGCAAGAGGATCTGCTCATGTTCGGCAGGCCCGACTACTCGACCAAGATTCTCTCGGTCCCCCTCATGCCCCCGCTCAACAAAATTTACTTGACCATGTACATGAAAAAGAGCAGCAACCTCACCAGCAGCGTCTTTTTGCTGTTCCTTGGCATAGTGGTGCTGTTTGTGCTCGGCGGCGGCCTCATCGCCATCTACCGCCTCACGCAAAGCGAAGTGGAAATGGCAAAAAAGCGCCAGGACTTTATTTCGGCTGTGAGCCACGAGCTCAAGACGCCGTTAACCGCCATCAAGATGAGTGCTGAACTTTTGCAAATGAGCAGCGGCAAGATGACCGACGAAAAACGCATGCAAAAGTATTCGCAAATCGCAAGCGAATCCGACCGGCTCACGCGTCTCATTCAAAATGTACTGAACCTCTCCAAACTCGATGGAAACCGCTGGACAGCAAACATCAAAAAAGACAGGCCCAAGGCGGTACTCGACGACTTTGTGACGATGTACACTAAGAACATCGAGGACCATGGATTCTCACTTACCGTGTCGTGCGACACCGAAGTAAACAGCATCCAGCTCATGATGGACCGCGACGCCATTATGCAGATCTTGACGAACCTCGTGGACAACTCGCTCAAGTTCTCGGCAAAGGCCGACTACAAGATGATCGTCATCGAGCTCCGCCTGGATGTGGACCACGTGTACCTCGCCGTCCGCGACTACGGTCCGGGCATCCCGCAGTCCGAGATGAAGAAGGTTTTCCAGGAATTTTACCGTGTTGAAAACGAGATGACACGAACTACGCAAGGCACGGGCATCGGCCTTTCGATGGTGAAAAAACTTTGCACGCTCTCGAACATGCGAATCGAGGTGGAAAACGCGAACCCTGGGCTTCGCACCAAGATCCACTTCCCACCATTGTCCATTTAGTTTTGACTTTTGCAACTTAGGATGTAGACTATGACACAAGAAGATATTCTGCAAAATCCAGAAAAGTTCGACCTATCCATTGAAACTGTCGGGACAGGCACACTCAAGTCCCCCATGAAGGGCATTCCCTTCGCCTCTGACGCCGACTGCGTAAGCCTCACGACAGATGTCCAACGTATCCAAAAGTTTTTGAAGCACGGTATCAATGTGCCCTCCCTCGAGGCCGCCGGTCCGCGCGAAACCATCTTTCATGACCCCGCCTGGACCCGTGCCGGTATCGTGACTTGCGGAGGGCTTTGCCCCGGCCTGAACAACGTGATCAAGGGCCTGGTGCAAGTGCTTTGGTTCGACTACGGCGTCAGGAACATCTTTGGCATACCTTACGGATACCGCGGCCTGAACCCCTCCTACGGGCACGCCCCCATTGTGTTGAATCCCGACGTAGTTGACGCCATCCAAGAAGACGGCGGCACCATCCTCGGGAGTTCCCGCGGCATGCAGGACCCCGCCGTCATGGTAGACACGCTCATGCGCCTGAACATCAACATGCTCTTTTGCATAGGTGGTGACGGCACGCTCCGCGGCGCCCACGCCATTGCCGAAGAAGTCAAAAAGCGCAAACAGCCAATCTCGATCATAGGCATCCCCAAAACAATCGACAACGACTTGAACTTGATCGACCGAACCTTCGGTTTCGAGACCGCAGTGCTGAGCGCAACCGATGTGATTACCAGCGCCCACAACGAAGCCAACGGCGCCTTTAACGGGCTCGGCCTCGTAAAGCTGATGGGGCGCGACTCCGGCTTTATCGCCGCCTACGCAAGCCTCGCCACCACGGTAGTGAATTTTTGCCTGGTGCCCGAGGTTCCGTTCACGCTAGATTCTTTGTTCAAGGCACTCGAGAGCCGTTACAGCAGCGGCAAGACACACGCCGTGATTGCCGTTGCCGAAGGCGCCGGGCAAGACCTCTTTAAAGACCAGGAAGAACGTCGCGACGCAAGCGGCAACATCTTGAAAAACGACATCGGCGAGTTCCTCACCGAAAAAATCAACGAGCACTTCAAGGAAGTGGGCAAAGAAATCAACATCAAGTACTTTGACCCGAGCTATATGGTGCGGAGCATCCCCGCCAAGGGAACCGACGCCATTTTCTGCTTCCAGCTCGCCGAATGTGCGGTCCACGCTGGCATGGCTGGCAAAACCGACATGGTCGTCGGAAGCATGCACGGGGCGTTTACGCACGTTCCTATTGAATACGCCGTCAACGAGCGTAAAAAAATCGACCCCAACGGCACGCTGTGGCATGCCGTTTTGGGGGCAACGCGCCAGCAGGACTACTTCTCTGGTAAAGGGAAAGGCTCAAAATAGTTTGTTCTTGTTAAATTCAAGAAATTTATTACTATTTTGAAAAAAAAGGATTGCTTTATTCCAATGGGGTTAGTCTCTAAATTGTTTGGATTTCTTTTGCTGGCGGCAATGTTCCTGTTCGCCAACGAGAATCTGCGTTTTGCAGATTCCTGCTACGCCGTGCGTGCAGAGGGAGCCAACGGAGACAAGGCCGACATCAAAAACGTCCACTTGATGAAGGACGCCTACCGCAAAGCCATGGAAGATTCCTCGATTTTGGAAAAAGCCACCGAGGGCTACGTCAAATCCTACTACTTTGCGTTCCGGTTTACCCGCTTCGACAAGAACAAACGCAAAATTCATTTGGACTCGCTCAAGAACATTAGCGAAGCTGCCTACCTGAAGTTCCCCAAGAACAAGGAAATCTCACACATCTACGCTTCTTCGCTCTCCATGTGGGGTGCCGAGAAGAACCCTCTCGCCGCCGTGAAGGAGGGCGTCGCCGCACGCGTTCGCGACATCGCCAAGTCCACAAACGACTACCAGATTTTAGGAAGGGCGCACCAGCTGCTCCCCTACATTCCCATCGTCCTCTCGTGGCCTAAAAAGGATTCTGCCGACTACTACCTCAATTTGGCATTGAAGAACGACCCGAGAGATCTTTACACCTACTTTTTTTTGGCGGAGCTCCGCTTTGACCAAAAGCGCTACGCCGACGCCCTGAACATCATTGACCGGGGGCTGGCCCGCGGGATTCGCACCAGCTACTTCCTCGAAGACAAACGCGGACGCTGGCAGCTCAAAGAGCTGCAAAAAAAGATCAACGCCAAACTCGACAAGAAATAGAAGCGGCTCCCGAGTCCAACCCGAGCGGTCTCCGTGAGCGGCAAGCCCCTGATCTTAATCAGGGGCGGGCGCGAGAGCGAGGGTTTACCAGAGAAGCGGCTCCCGAGTTCAACCCGAGCGGTCTCTACTGTGCCTGGACGGCAGTGAGGGCAATCGTATACACGATGTCTTCGACAAGCGCCCCGCGGCTGAGGTCGTTCACCGGCTTCGCCAGGCCCTGGAGCATCGGTCCAATCGAAATCGTGCCCTGAGCCGAGCGCTGCACCGCCTTGTAACCAATGTTGCCCGCGCTCAAGTCGGGGAACACGAACACTGTCGCCTTGCCGGCCACCGGGCTGTTCGGGGCCTTGAGCGAACCCACGCTCGGCACCGTGGCGGCGTCGTACTGCAGCGGACCATCCACAAGCATTTCGGGGCGGGCTTCCTTGACCATGGCCGTAGCGGCCTTCACCAAGTCGGCATCCGGACCCTTGCCGCTGTTGATGGTGCTGTAACTGAGCATCGCCACACGGCTCGGGAGTCCAAACGCCTTGGCGGTGTCGTCGCACTGCATGGCAATGCCGGCCAGTTCCTCGGCGGTCGGGTTCAGGTTGATGGCGCAGTCGCCGTAAATGTAGGTTTGTCCAGGCATGCACATAAAGAACACGGAGCTCACCGACTTCACGCCCGGAGCCGTCTTGATAATCTGGAGGGCAGGGCGGAGCGTATCGGCGGTAGAGTGGATGGCGCCGCTCACGAGGCCGTCCACTTCACCGAACTTGAGCATCATGGTCGCAAGCATCACGTTGTCGGCAAGGGCGGCGCGGGCGAGTTCCGGAGTCATGCCCTTGGCCTTGCGGAGCTCCACGAGCGTCGGCACGTACTTTTCGGCGAGTTCGGCACTGGGTTCAATAATCTCGATGCCGGCCGGCAGCGTCACGCCCACGGACTTTGCCGTAGCCTCGATTTCAGCCTTTTTGCCGATGAGAACCGGGGTCGCAATCTTGCGTTCCACGGCGAGACAGGCAGCCTGCACGGTGCGCGGTTCGCTGCCTTCGGGGAGGGCGATGCGCTTGACCGCCTTGGAAGCCTTCACCAAAAGACCCGCACGGAACATCGCCTGGCTCGTCTTGCGTTCGGCGGCAGGTTCAGCGAGGTCGGCGGCAAGGCACTTTTCGCACTTCAAAAGGCGGCTATGGCAAAACAGGTCGGCATCTTCGCCGTTGGCAAAAATCTTGGCATCGAGGGCTGTGGCAAGTTTTTCGTTGAACTTTTGCCCCACGAGAGCGCTCATGCCGGCGGCGCCTTCCACAATCACCACATCAACAGCGTCAAAATCCCGCTTCAAAAAGTCGGCGCAAATCTTTTCCATGAGGGCGGCATCGGCACCGGCCTTGATCTGCTCGGCGGCATCAGCTGCACTCACGGCGGCGAGCGGCTTGTATACGGCGGCCTTCTGACCCACCATGGCAACAGCACCCTTTACGACTTCGACCCTAGCGGCCATTTCCGCTTCGGCAGCGGCAACCAAATAAACTCGATTCATAGGTATCTCCAATTTTGAATTTACGCCTTTAAAATTAGGTTTTTTGAAAACAGCAAAACACGCCTTTTTTTGGAAAAAACTTCCAATTTACATCATGTACAACGGAAACGGCAACTACCTAAACAAAATTTTACCTCGCCGGAAGTTCATAACTCTTTGAGTATCAAGAATAAAAATCTATTTTATGCTCAAGTCTGGGATTTGGTTGAGTTAGGGAATAGGAGAATCGGATGAGGATTAAAGGCCTGCTCCGGGGTTTGGTGTTGTGCCTCGCCCCGTTAGTTGTTTGCGTGAGTGCCGCAGATTATGTAGCTATCGCCCACGTCATTTATGACGGCGGAAATACCATTTATTACGCCGACAACGAATCTAATTTCAAGTATCATTCCCTGACCCGTGGTGAAGACGACATGTTCACCATCGAGTTCAAGCAAGAACGCCTTGAAGGTTCCGACCGCGAAGGGCGCGAAACCGTACGCCAGCTCCGCTTTGGGCTTGGCTGCAACGAGGGTTCCTGCAAAACCAACTTGAACGAAGGACACGAACCGTATTTGGCGGAGCTCTTCCCCGATTACCAAAACGGAGTCGACAGCCAGGCCATTGCCGAAGTCTGGATTATCATCAACGACGACAGCACCCTAACCATTTCACCCACCAAGCTGGACATTCCCGTTTCTCAAAAGAAAGTCATCCGCTTTTTGGCGCCCTGGAGCAATACCAACGCCCTTTTGTACGTAAACGGCAGCGAAAGCTACATGTCCTCCGTCCCCAATTACTGCGGATGGTTCGAAGCCAAGATTACGCCCCCCAAAGGCGAGTTCTACGTCTATTTCAAACAAACTATCGGCGGGACTTCCGTAGGCATCGAGGGCCCTACCAAAGAAGAAATCTCACCTGACCAAGAAATCAGCCTTGATTCCATCGCCGCCCTCACCGACACTATCTGGGTACAGGGATTCCAGTTCGGCTCCCCTGAACTCTTTAGCGAGTATCCCGAAGTATTGGGCGACTGCCCCATTAAAAACTTACCCGTGATGATGTTCGACTGGTACGACGGCACCGTAAATTCCGACGGCACCAAGGACGCCTACGAAGAATGGCAACGCAAAAAAGGCGCGGGCCGCACCGGGTTCGATGTACGCGGCGTCCCCATGTACGGCGAAGGCACAAGTCAGGACTTTGGCAAGAGCGGTTGCGAAGCCGACCCCATGACAGGCATGGTCGAAAAGGAACTGGGCGCCAACGGTGTCCCCGTACGCGCCTCCAACTTCCCCAGCAACTGCACAAACGCCACCCACTTGAATGACTGGTTCTTGCCCGAGGTTCTCGCCAAGGATGACGCCGGCAACGAATACACGAACGTCACCTGCCGCGAAATCCCGCTCAGCCTCACCGACGAAGGATTCTGGTATGCGCAAATCGACGACGAGAGCCCCGAGCAGGGACTATTCCTTCTCGACGACTTCCGCTACCTCGACAGTGCAGGCACCATAGAGAACCCGCATTACGATTCGTTGTACGCAGGTTCGGGCCGCGGCTACCACAACTTCGGTTTCGCCATGAAAATCCAGGCCACCTTCCAGTACGTGAAGGGGCAGTACTTTGAGTTCAACGGCGACGACGACGTGTGGGTGTTCATCGACAATAAACTGGTCGTGGACATTGGCGGCCAGCACAAGAAGGTGAAAAAAAGCGTCAACCTCGACAAGCTGGGCCTCGAAGAAGACTCCACCTACAACTTCCACATCTTTTACGCCGAACGCAAGCGCGAAGCCTCGAACTTCATGATGAAAACGTCCATCGACTTGCATGTGGAATCGAGCATGCTGTTGACCGACATTTCGGACGCCCCCAAGATCATCAAGAAGGAAGTGTGGCAGATTATTCGTGAGCGCAAACTGGCTTGCGACTTCTCGTCGACTCCAGAACTGGAACACACCGAGCGAGGCCCCTCGAACTTTGTCCTCTTTGGCAGAAGCCTTAGCGGCAAGGGCGTCGCCTTGAACATACTGGATTCCCTCTACTACAATGGCATCACCATCGGCAACGACTTCACCATGATTACCATTGACCCCAAGGCCATCACCAAGGCAAAGGCGCTGCCGCCGGGAACTTACTTTGTCCGCGTTTCCCTCAAGACGAACCCCAACGACTTCAAGGATGTTTACTTTACCGTGGACCCGTACGAATTCCCGAACATCGCCTTCTCAGGCGTAAAGGACTCCAGCTATTGCATTTTGAACATCGAATCGGAAGACGAAACGGACTCCCTCTGTTTTGACAAGTACTGGTACCCGTACGGCAGCCTGCTCGAAAACGACTCCATGGTCTTTAATGTCAGCAGCGACACACTCCCGCTCAATTTGAACAAGAACGAAAAGATGTGGGCTGGCCGCTCGTACCCCGTAAGCATCATGTATGCCGAAGAATGGGCCAGCATTTACAGCGGTATCAAGGTTGAGATCAAGACCTCCGACACGCTCCTCATCGCCTGCGACTCCATGGGGAACCCCATCACCGAGGTCGTACTCGACTCCGGCAAGGCGAACTTCTTTGTTAGGGGCACCGGCGAAATCGTAAACGCCACGTTGACCATCTCGTCAATTTCCTCCAAGAACAAGCAGGCCCTGTGGACGCAAATCAACATGAAGGAACCGCCTGTTCCGCAAATCGAGAGCGCCTACATTTATGACCGCAACGGGGATGGACGAAGCGATAGCATTTGGATCCACTTCAACAAACCGCTGAGTGATTCCAGCGTTCTTGATTCACTCAAGTTCGTCTTTGGCATCAACGACAGCGCCTACACGCTTCCCAAGAACAACAGCTTCAACAAAGTCACATACAAAATTGGCGAAGACGTCGCCACCATCGTCGCCGCCAAGAACTGCTTTGGCAGGGGCATTTTCACCGGCGGCGCCTCCAGCCCCTATTCTGGCAAACTGAACATCTGGTACACCTATACAGATCCCGAAGACAAATCCACCGCCGTATTCCCTGTCGAGGGGCAGCTTACCGACAAGGTGGGCCCGGTCATTACCGCCGCCGAGATTTCCATTTCGGATGACGGCAACACACAACTGCAGCTGACGTTCAGCGAAGGAATCAACAAGGAAGGCGCCAATGTCGACTTCTTCCGCTTCCGCAACAACAGCGCCACAAGCCAGTTGAGCAACCTGATTCAACCCGCCCACATTGCCACATCCTCGGCAAACCAATGGACATTGATTTATGTCAAGGGAAGCGTCCATGACGTAGTACCGACCGTGGGCGACTCCATCCGCTTTACGCCGCCTTCCATTGGAGGGCTCGCACTCGACCTGGTCAACGTTCCGCCACACGAGCTGAACCCGTGGGCACGCATCACCGGTGAACAGAGCGTGCGTATCACAAGCCCCACAGTCGTAGTTCTTGACAGGCATTCCGATGTCTTTGACAGCGCAAGCGCCATTGTAAGGAGCGAATCGGCGACCGTCCCCAAGTTGGTGAGCGGCGAGCAAAAACTCACGGCACAGCAGGTCGCCGCCATTTACGGCACGCAAGGTCACTACCTGGGCGACCTCGATATGGGTTCACTTGTCCGTAACGAGATTGCAGAGATTGTCAAAGCGGTCCAAGGCAAAACGACATACACCGACAAAGAGGCCGTCGAAAACGGCGACCCCCATGACACTTACACCCTTGAAGAGATCCTGAACGCCGTGAGTGCAGGGAAACTCTCCATTGACGACGCCCAGGACCGTTTGGGCCTCCCCGACATTATTGTGGACGCTTACGAGAACGGCCTTCTGACCAAAGAAAACCTGCGCTATTACGAGAGTGGTTCTGAGGCCGACATCGAACAAATCGCCGTAACCGTCGCCGACAATACCGAGCTCTGGTACAGGGCGACCTACTATACGAGCCTGGGCCACTTTGTGAACCGCGACGAAGGCTCCATCCGTTGCACCGACGACATTTTCAAGGCCGACGGCGCCAGCGACTGCCTTGAAAACAACGGACGGTTCTTCCTCGCCTGGAACATGCGTTCAAGCGGGGGGCGCCTGGCCGCCACGGGCATTTACATCGCCCGTCTCGAAATCAAGATTTCGGTCAACAGCAACACCATCAGCAAGCAGGCAAGAGACTTCCTCTGGGGGGTACGCCGCGGCAATGTGAACGCCATGGACTTTGGGCTTTAAGTCTCAATATATTTCTATACACTCCAAGAACCAAAGGCACCCTGTATAAATATGGGGTGCCTTTTCTGTAGTCCCTTTTTTGCCGCACCCCTCACGGGCACTTTACGGGGCAAAAATTCCCGAAATGCGCGAAAAACACGCATTTTTCCGCCATTTGCAAAAAGTTTTTACACACTTATGTATAAAAACTATTGAATTTTGACGAATTTTAAAATATTTTTCTTTTGTCAAATTATTGGTGCAAATAATTTTTAAACACTTGGAGTGATGGGATGTGGTATAGCAAACTAGCCGTGGGGCTTGCCTTCGGGCTTGCCCTCGCAACAAGCCTGCAGGCTCAACCAGGGAGATACAACGACGACGAGCCCTCGTCTGCAGCCGGGAAAAGCAAGACCGTATTTTTCATGACACCATGGACCAACACGTCCGCCATTATTTACGTGGACGGCGATTCCACCGCCATCATGAAGAAGGTCGACAATTATTGCGGGTGGTTCAAGGCGAACGTCACACTCGAACAAACCTCCATGCTTTATTTTAAGCAGACCATCGGCTACAAGTATTACGGCATGGTGGGCATCGAGGAATCCGCCATTACCGTCGACAACGAAATCCCCATCGACAGCATCTTCGCCGAAGGCGATTCCATTTGGGTTCGCGCGTTCAAGGCCGACGCCCCCGAACTCAGTTCGGCCCACCCGGGTGTACTGGGGGACTGCCCCGTAAAAGACTTGCCCGTGATGATGTTCGACTGGTACGACGGCTCGTACAGCAACGCCGAAAAATACAACCCCCAGACCCGCGCCGCAGAACTGGGCGGCACCGCATCGCGCGGCGGCGACGGCATCAGCAGTGACTTTGGCGGCGACAACAATAACCTGTGCTGGCCCAATTCCACGCCCAAGGGCACCAAGGGCAGCAATAGCAACGAGACCGGCGGCTGCAATAACGATGGCAAGTCGGTAATCAACGGCATGGTCTTGCCCACTCTGGGGCCAAACGGCGTGCCCGTCCGCAACGAGAGTTTTGACTGGGAAGGCCAATGCAAAAATGCCGAGTATCTGAACCGCTGGTTTATTCCCGAAACCCTCGCCGTCAAAAACGGCAGGAGCTACACCAACGCCACATGCCGCAACATGACCCTTGTACTAGACGACGACGGCATTTGGCGCGCCCAGATGGACCGCGACGCCGGCGAATCCACAGGCGACGCCCGCGGAGGCATGTTCCTCATAGACGACTTCCAGTTCCTGGACGACGAAAAGACAATCCCGAACCCCTATTACGATTCCATCCCCAGCGGCTTTACGGGCATTGACGGCAGCGGCAAGAGCAGCAACAGGGCATACCACAACTACGGCATGTCCATGAAGGTGCAGGCCAAGTTCGAGTACGTGCCGGGCCAGTACTTTGAATTTTTGGGCGACGACGACGTTTGGGTGTTTATCGACGGCAGGCTGGTAGTGGACATCGGCGGCGTGCACGACCGCCGCAGCGCCTCGGTAGACCTGGATACCCTGGGGCTCACTGCAGGCCAAACCTACACGTTCAACATCTTCTACACCGAGCGCTACAAGGTGGAGGGCAACTTCAAGATGCGCACCTCCATGGACCTGCAGGCCGATGCATCCATGTTCCTCACTCCCAACCAGATGGCGCTGGGCAAAACCGACTATGACATTTGGCAAATCAACAAGAAGGACGCCCTCAGCTGCGACTTTTCCGCCCAGGCGCAAACCACCACCGACACCACCGGCGGCGCATCCACGTTCCGCCTAGTGGGCAGCACCATCGATACCACGCTCAAGTCCGGGGTAACCTATTTCGAAGGCATCAACATCACCAGCGACACCACGTTCACCATTGACTCCGTAAGGATAGTCGACTACTCCGATTTGCCCTCGGGCCACTACTTCTTGTACATCACCTTGAAATCGGACCCCAACCAAACCGCCAAGGTGGAAATCACCGTCCCCGGCAACGCCCCGGCCATCGCCTACGCCGATTCCAACTGGAAAATCCTAGGCACCGAAGTCTCTGGCGATTCCCTGCAGATTGGCAAGTGGGCCTACGAAAAATACGAGGTCCACGTGACCTTCAAGGATGAGTCGGCCAAGCTCACCAACTACAACAAGAACATCCGGCTCGCCATCGACAACCCGCTGGTTTCCCTTGTGGATGCAAACGGCAAGTCCATCTCCTCCGTGACCATGGACGCCGAAAAGCACGCCGTATTCTACGTGATCGCCAATGGCCCGGTGGAGAACGCCACCCTCACCGCAACGGGGAGCGGCAACGTGAAGGCCTATTGGACTCGCCTGAATTTTGCCGAGCCGGTCGTACCCCACGTAAAGACCGCCACCATCTACGACCGCAACGGCGACGGGCGCGGCGACAAGATCGACCTGGCCTTCGACAAGCCCTTTGACAGCCAAAACGTCCTGGACTCCCTGCAGGTGTACTTTGGCGAGCAGTTCCCCATGGAAAGGCAGTTCAACATTACGAACAACGGAACCAGCATCACTTTGACGGCCCCGGGCACCTGCGGCGAGAACGAGACCTGCGGTTTTGGCACCAAGATTTTCACGGGCGGAACCGACGGCGTTTACACCGGCAACATGACCACCTACGTGACCTACAGGGAGAACGGCAAAAGCTACCACTTCACCATCCGCAACGAGCCCATTGCCGACGGCATCGGCCCCATCGTGACCAAGGCGAAAAAGACCATCGACGGCAACAAGCACATTTTGAGCCTCACCTTTTCCGAAACCCTCCAAGAGGGCTATAGCGACGAAATGATTGCGTATTCCAGCAACGGGGTATTGCGGGTGCCCGTATCCCGCGGGCACGAAAGCCGCGGCAACCAGTTGACACTCATATTCGTGACCCAGGGCGCCGACGAATACATTCCCGACGCGGGCGACCTGGTGCGATTGACTCCCAGCGAAGCGAGCCCCACCACTGCGCTAGACCCCGTAGGCAACAAGCCCCACTTGTGGAACCCCTGGGTCAAAATCAACGGCGAACAGTCCACGACAGTCACCAGCCCGGGCGTTATCGTAATGGACCCCACCAACGATTCTACCTTTAAGTACACCAACACCGAGACGGCTTCCACCCCCGTGCGTGCCGACACCAACCTCACCGCCAAGCAGCTGGCCGCTGAGAAGGGCGTGCAGGGGAACCTCATCGGCTTTACCCTCGCCTCCCTCGTCACCAGCAAGACCACCGAAGAAATCGAGACTCTCGAGGCGCTTATCGAGCGCTACATGACCGACTCCGTTGTCACCGTCACGCAAATGCCCCTAGATTCCGCCGCCATGCAGGTGTTTAGCGACATTCTGAACGACAACATTGGCGGCAGCAACCTGTCGGAAGACGCCCTAGCGGGTATCATGGCCGGCACCATAACCGCCACCAACTACACCACCATAGGTCTCTCCGCCGAGGACGTGGCCACCATCAACGAACTGGTCAACACCGTCGTAGAAAACAGTCGCGACACCGCGATCACCTACCCCTACGCCACAGAGCAGAGCGTGCTGGAC
Source organism: Fibrobacter sp. UWP2 (assembly GCF_900141705.1). Classification (NCBI taxonomy): domain Bacteria; kingdom Pseudomonadati; phylum Fibrobacterota; class Fibrobacteria; order Fibrobacterales; family Fibrobacteraceae; genus Fibrobacter; species Fibrobacter sp. UWP2. The sequence goes on along the minus strand of NZ_FQYM01000019.1, from coordinate 44,350 downwards.
GCCATCGCGAACGGTACCATCTCCAACGCGAAGCTCAAGGATTACGGCATTAGCGACCAAGTCATCCAATCCATCAAAAAAGGCGACCTCAACGCAACGAATATCGACGGATTCGCCCAGGGACTCATTTCCGTCGTGAACCCAACCGAAATAGTGCTCAATTACCAAACGCACTATTACAGTCACCTGGGCCACTTTATCAACAAGGAATCGGGTTCCTTCTCCTGCGCCGACGAAAAGGTTTACGGGGAGGGAGAGAACTGCCTCACCAACAGCGGCAACATATTCCTCGCCTGGAACATGCGGACAAGCAACGGCAAGCTGGTAGGTACCGGCGTGTACATCTCCCGCCTAGAATACTCCATCACCATTGCGGGCGAAACAGTCAAGGAATCGACCCGCGACTTCCTATGGGGGGTCCGGCGCGGCAAAGCGAACGCCATGGACTTTGGGCTTTAAATCGCCCAAAAAAGGCAAAAATAAGCCTTTTTACGGAACTTTCTGTTCCATGGCTGGCCAAAAGCAGCAAACGTCACCTCAAAAGTGGCGGTTTTTGTTGATTTTACACATAATTTTTTTATGAAAAGTAAATTTTGGTTGACTTTCACCCTTGAAAATGTGATATTTAACACATCGCCCTAATGGTTGGGTTTCTATTTGAGAGGAGCGATGGGAATGTGGTACAAGTCCCTATATAAGGGTCTGGTTATATGCTTGACCCTAACAGTTATGTCTTTTGCGCAGGCCGGTGGCAGGGACAATCCTGGTGGTGCCGGCCCAACGAATAGCGGTAACACGACTATTCGTTTCATGCCTTTCTGGACAAACACCTCTGCCATCATGATTATTGACGGCAAAGAGATTACAATGACCGCCGTAGAGGATTACTGCGGATGGTTCGAGGCAAAAACCGACAAGAAAGACGCCAACTTCACGGTCCGCTTCAAGCAGACCATCGGCAACATCTACGTTGGCGGAGAAGGCTCCGAGGAAGTCGCCACGGGCGCCCTCCCCGTGACCGAGGAACTCTCCCTCGACAGCGTCGCCGCCCTCGGCAACACCATCTGGGTTCGTGGCTACGAGAACGACGCTCCCGAAGTCACATCGGAATACCCTAACGTGCTGGGCGACTGCCCCTTGAGGAACATCTCGGTGATGATGTTCGACTGGCTGCATGGCAACAAAAAAGACGGAACCTTTTCAGTAAGAACCAGGAATGGCGTAGAAGACACAACCTTCAATAATGGCGCCAAGGAACTTGACCCAGAGGTGGGCTTGGGAAGCCCATACGCCGTCGGCTTCGCCATTAGTGACGACTTTGGTTCAGGTGGTTGTAGTTCAAGCCCCATGAGGGGCATGGTCCAAAAGGACCTGGGTCCCAACGGCGTGCCAGTCAGGGCAACCCCATTCCCCGAAAAATGTACAATTACAGAACATTTGGACTACTGGTTCCTCCCTGTGGTTGCCGGGCAAGACGCCGCGGGCAACATCTACACCAACGCCGCTTGCCGCGACCTCGCCATTTCTTTGGATGACGAAGGCTTTTGGCTTGCCGAGATTTCCAAGGACCGCATTTCTAAGGGCAACGAGGTCAACAGAGGCGGCATGTTCCTCTTGGACGATTTCAAATTCTTGGATGAAGGCGGGACTGTCCCGAACCCCTTCTACGACAATTTGTCGGGTGGTAGCGACAACGGAAGGCACAACTTCGGCTTTACCATGAAGTTCCAAGCCAAGTTCGTCTACGTTCCCGGCCAGTACTTCGAGTTCCTGGGCGACGACGACGTGTGGGTGTTCATCAACAAAAAGTTGGTGGTGGACATCGGCGGTCAGCACGCACAGGTGGCGGGCTCTGTAAACTTGGATACCCTGGGGCTTACCCCGGGCGAGACCTACCCCTTCCACATCTTCTATGCCGAACGCCACCAGAGTTCCTCGAACTTCAAGATGCGCACCTCCATGGACCTGCACACCGACGCCTCCATGTTCCTCACCTGGATTCAGCAGGCACTTGGCGTCAAGGATTACAACATTTGGTCCATCAACAAGAAGGACGTGCTCAACTGCGACTTTGACGCCGACCAGACCAAGACCGACACCACGGGCGGCCCCTCCACTTACCGCTTTGTGGGCAGCACGGTCGACGAGGAATTCCTTCCCGGTCATACCTACCATGCGGGCATCAAAATCACAAGCGACACCACTTTCACTATCGACTCTGCAAAGATTGTCGACGAATCCGACCTGCCGCCGGGTCACTACTTCTTGGAAATCACCTTGAAATCCAAGGGCAGCCAAAAGAAGAGAGTCGAAATCATTGTGCCGGGCAACGCCCCCGCCATCGCCTACGCCGACGAAAACTGGAAACTCATTGGCGACAAGGACGGTCTCGAAGTCGTGGGCAACCAGGCGACCATCGGCAAGTGGGCTTACGAAATGTACAAGGTCAACATCACTTTCAAGGACAAGGACGTGAAATGGACCAAGTACAACAAGACCATCAAAATCGCCGTCGACAACCCGCTCGTATTCATCACCGATGAAAACGGCAAGAGCATCACAAGCGTCGCCCTCGACTCCATCGACAAGCACGCCACGTTCTATGTGATGGCGAACGGCAATGTGGCCGGGGCGAACCTGACCATTACCGGCAGCGGCAATGTCAAGGCATTCTGGACCAACTTGAACTTTACCGAACCGCCGATTCCGCACGTGAAGCTCGCCATCATCAGCGACCGCAACGGCGATGGCCGCGGTGACAAGCTCAAAATGGAATTCGACAAGGCGTTTGACAACCAGAACGTGCTCGACTCCCTGCAAGTTTACTTTGGCGAGCAGTTCCCCATGGAAAAACACCTGGATGCCAGCGGCACCATTCTCACAATCACGGTTCCTGGCAACTGCGGCGAAGGCGAAAGCTGCGGCTTCGGGAGCAAGGTGTTCACCGGTGACGGCTCCGACGCCCCCGGCACCATGACCACGTACATCACGTACAAGGAAAGCGGCAAGGACTACCATTTCATCATCAGAAACGAGCCCATTTCCGACGGCATCGGCCCTGTGGTAACCCGAGCCCGCAAGACCATCGACGGTACCAAGCACATTCTGGACCTGACGGTTTCCGAACCCATTGACGGCAAATTCAGCGACGACATGCTGCAGTTCAAGAGCCAGGGAGAACTCAAGCTCCCGACCTCCAGGGATCACACTGTCAGCGGAAGCAAACTCACGCTCGTGTATGTTTCGCAGGGCGCCGGAGAATACGTGCCCGAAGTCGGCGACATCGTCCGCTTTACCCCGGCCGAAGATGGTGGAACCGTAGCCGAAGACAAGAGCCTGCTCAAGAACAAGCCGCACCTATGGAACCAGTGGGTGCCCATCACGGGTGACCAGGCCACAACAACAACCAGCCCTGGCGTGGTATTGCTCAACAACGAGAACCCCATTGTCAAGAGCGATTCTGCAACGCAGCCCATGCGTGCCGACTCGAACCTGACCGCAAAGCAGATTGCCGACTCCCTGGGTGTGCAGGGCAACCTCATTGGCTTTACGCTCGCCTCCCTGGTCAACAACAAGACCACCGAGGAAGTCGCCACATTGCAAGCTCTCATCGAGCGCTACATGAAGGACTCGGTCGTCACCATCAACAAGATTTCTGAGGACGTCGCCACACTGCAACTCTTCGAGGACATCCGCAACGACCAACTCGGTCAAAGCAACCTCTCGGAAGATGTCGTGGCGGGCATTATGGCAGGGGTCATCACTGCGAGCAACTACAAAACCCTAGGTCTCTCGAATGACGACATGAACACCATCGCAGAACTTGTCCAAGAAGCCATTGACCTGAGCCGCGACACCGTGGTCACCTACCCGTACGCCACCGAGCAAAGCGTGCTCGACTCCATTGCAAGCGGAGCCATCAGCGCCGAAAAACTCGAGGAATACGGCATCAGCAACCTGATTATCAACTCCATCAAGTCGGGCAACCTGAACGCAAGCAACATCGACGAATTCGCCAAGGGTCTCACCTCTGTGATCAAGCCCGAGGAAATCGTGCTCAGGTACCGCACGCACTACTACAGTCACCTGGGTCACTATATTAACGGTGAAGCAGGCTCGTTCACGTGCGCCGACGAAGGCATCTATGGCGAAGGCAAGAACTGCCTTACCAACAGTGGCAACATCTTCCTCGCCTGGAATATGCGTTCGAGCAACGGCAAGTTGGTCGGTACGGGCGTGTACATCTCCCGCCTGGAATACACCATTACCGTCGCCGGCGAAGTCATCAAGGAATCGGTACGAGACTTCTTGATGGGCGTGCGCCGCGGCAAGGCTGTCCAGCATGAGATCGATGTCAACGACTAGCGTTTAAAAACCCAATCAAAAAAAGAGTCTGCGGCCCTTGCCGCAGGCTTTTTCTTTTACTGCATCCCTACATCCTTCGCAATTCGTTGTTCTGGATAGCACTAAAAAAGACGCATCGCTTTATGCGAGGCGCCTTTAATTTGTTTGCAACAAGCGGTTCTATTAGGCGAAGTTGTATTCTTCGGTAATGTCCTCGTTGGCCTTGTTGTACATCCAAAACTGGTTCGTATGGGCATGATCGTCTTCCACCAGGTTGATCTTCATGCCATGCTTGTACTCCAGGTAGTGGAACATGCGGGCCATGTCGCGGCAGAGCACGTCCACGAGCTGCGTACCGACGACCATCGTGATTTCACGGATGTGTCCCTTGGCGCGGGCGCGGGCCATCCAGCGGTCAATCATGCCAAGCGTGGATTCCATGGTCGGGATGCGGCCACCGCCGTGGCAAATGGGGCAGAGTTCCGTCTTCTCGGTCATGAGGTTCACGCGGACGCGCTTGCGGGTCACTTCCATGAGGCCGAACTGGCTGATGGGGGCCGGGCTAATAGGAGCCTTGTCGCGGCGGATCGCCTTGCGGAACTCCTGGTACACCGCCTCGCGGTCGGCGTCCGTTTCCATGTCGATGAAGTCGATGATGATGAGACCGCCCACATCGCGCAGGCGGAGCTGCTTTGCGATTTCGTGGCAGGCGTCAATGTTTGTTTCGAGGATAATCTTGCCCTGGTCCTTGCCGTGCACCTTGGGACCGGTGTTCACGTCAATGGACACGAGCGCCTCGGTCTGTTCAATCACTAGATTGCCACCTCGCGGGAGCGGTACCTGGCGCTGCAAAGAACGGGCGTAGTCGTTCTCGATCTTGAAGTATTCGAACAGGCTTTCGCTGCTGCTCCAGAGTTTCACCTTGTCGAGTTTGTCGGGCGAGAGCACCTTGAGGTAGTCGCGAAGGGCGAAGTACTCGTCGCGGTTGTCGATGTACACGTAGTCGGTGTTGTCACCGAAGTATTCGCGCACCGTCTGTTCAATGGAATCCGACTCCTCGTAAATGCAGGTCTCGGCAGGCTGGTTCTCGAAGTTGTACTTCGTCTGTTCCCACTTGCTCTCGAGTTCGCGCATCTGCTTGCTGATTTCGAACTCCGACTCGTTGAGGCCGTTAGTGCGCACGATGTAGCCCACGTCGCGGGCCTTGAGGCGGCGAACCACCTTCTTGAACTCGCGGCGCTTGGCCGGGTCGCGTTCACGCTTTGAAACGCCAATGAAGTTGGTGCCGGGCATGCACACAAGGAAACGCCCGGCAAAGCTCAAGTGCGTCGTCAAACGGGCGCCCTTGGTGCTGATCGGTTCCTTGACCACCTGGACCATGATTTCCTGGCCTTCCTGGAGAATCTCGTCAATGGAGACTTCCTTGGAAGTGCCGCCCTCGTCGTCGTCGTCGCCATATTCGCGACGCAACAACTCGTTCCTGTCCATGGCATCGTCCTGATGGAGGAACCCTGCCTTTTCGAGACCGATATCGATGAACGCGGCCTTCAAGGCGGGGAGCACCTTTTGAACGACACCCTTATATATATTGCCCAGAACTCGAGTAGACGAGACGCTCTCTACGACCAATTCCGCAAGTTCGCCGTCTTCCATGATGGCGATGCGCTTTTCGTAGGGCGTCTTGCTAATCAAGATTCCGCGCTTACACTTATTTGCCATTAAAACTCCTAAAAGTAAAAGCAAAACTTGATAGTAAATACCCTAAAAAGCCTTCCAAAAGTATGGAACGCTTCCGAGCCGGCAGCGCATGTTGACGGAAAGTACCGCCCGTCCGCCACCACCGACCTAGGGTAAGCTAAATATAATAAACTCGCGCCCTAGTTCAGGTGTGTCGGAGGGTTGCTGGCGCTGTTCTTGATGGCGGCCTGCTTTTTGGCGGCAATCGAGTCGGCGATGGCACGCGCCTTTTCGGTCAGCCACAGCCACGACTGCTTGGCGGGGCGGTAGTCGGCCTCGCCGAACATCTGCACACGGCCGTCGCGGCGCAGCGCGTCCACCTGCTTAAAGGCATTCACATCGCCCGCAGGGTACACGGCGAACGTGCTTCCGCCATTGTAGTTCAAAATGCTGAAGGCGGGCACGTCCGAGGGGCCGTCGGCCACATACACCATGTTCTCGAAGGGCACGCGACGCACCTCGCGTGCAATCGTCGAATTCACGTCGATGGTGTCGGGGTACTTGTTGCTGCCCTTGTTGATCTCGAACAGGTAGCGGGTCTTGGAAGTGTTGTCGAGGGCGCAGGCTATTTGCGATATCTCGCCGTGCCCGGAGTCCCCGTCTTGTGGGTAGCCCACCGACGCAGGGACTTCAATAAACTCGCAACCAAAAATACCCTCAACAAAAGGTGCTATGGCGCTCCCGCGAATGGTCTCGGCAAAACCGGTACTAACAACGTAATGTTCCAGGCGGATGTCGAACGCCTTGTACTTGGGATCGTCCTCAATGAGCTTTTTGATTTCGCCAAAGAATTCCGGAAGGCCCGGGTAAAAAACGAGCTCCTTGCCGAATTCGCGAAGCAGGCGGTTGTTTAGCCCCTTGAAGAGACCAGCCTTCACGTAGGTCAAGATATGGTTCAGGTAGCTGGTGTCCTGGTTCACCGAGATTCCCTGCCTGCCGTAGTATGCCTTGAGGCCGTTCACCTCTTTCCAGAACTGTGCGCCGTCCACATTAAAATGGCGGAACAGGGGCTCCTGCATGTAAGAGCTGATAAGCGTCTTGTCGCAATCCCACACCATGGCAATGATGTTCTGTTCAAACGGAGAAGAGGCCATAAGCAGCTCCTGTTACTTTGTTATAAAATAGTCTTCGGGGTTGATGGGCACGCCGTCTAGGCGGATTTCGTAGTGCAAGCCCACGCTGGACTCGCGACCGCTCTCGCCAATGATGGCGATGGGGTCACCACGCTTGACCTTGGCACCATTTTGCACCAGCGCCTTGCCCAGATGCGCATAGAACGTGCGGACCTTGGGAAGGTGCTCGATTTTCATGGAGAGCCCGAACCCGCGATGGGAACGGACCTCGACCACGGTGCCTGCGCCCGTCGCCACGACGGTATCGCCCACCTGCGCCACGTAGTCGATGCCGCGGTGCGGCAGTTCCTGCTCGGTGAACGGATCGTAAATCATTTCGAAGCGGTTCTTGACCGCATGCCCGTTCTTGAACGGGTGAATCACGGGAATCGCGGCCGCCAAGGCGGAGTCGCCCTCCAGGCGGTCTATGAGCTTGTGGAAGGTCTTTTCCATTTCGTTCAAGCTTTTGCGAGGACCCTCGAGCACCTCGTTCGTCGTCTCCTCGAGCGTAAAACCGAGTCCGCCCATGTAGACGGTGCTGTCGCGCAGCGAGCGGATCTCTTCGGCCTGCAAAATGGACTCGTCCACCGATTCGCGAATCTGCTTGATCTCTTTTTTAATGACCTTGTTCTGGCGGTACACCGCGAGCGCGTTCCCGTTGGAGAGGTTGTCGGCAATGCGGTCGGGCGAAAAAACAAAAAAGCCTACCACGGCGAGCACGACGCACACGACGGCGACCACAAGGCCCACAAACGAGAACCTGTAGTTCTTGCTGCCCGTGGTCTTGTCGGGGAATACGTGTATCTCGACCTTCTTCACTTGGCTTCCGGACCCTTGCCCTCGATCTTGTTTTCGAGGTCGGCGATTTTCTTCTTGGTCTCTTCAATCTCCCCCAAAAGGGCTACCACCAGCGGGTCGTCCTTCATGGCGTTCAAAAGGTCCCCCTGCACAGCCGAATACAGCTTTTGGCCCAGGGCCTGGAACTTTTGCTTGAGGCGGTTTTCTTCTGCTACGAGCTCCACCCGAGTAAGCGCACCGGAGGCAAACCCCGCCGCTTTGTTTTTGAGCTTATTTAACGTCGTTTTATCCATAAAAAAACCTCGTTCTCCTTCAAAAATAGTAGTTTTTAAGCGTAAAAACAATGGAGACTTAATATGAGCCGAAGTGAACGTAGGCGCGCCAAACAGAACGCCAAAAATTTTGTGCCTAAAAAGACAAATTCCATGAACAAGTGGATTATTGTGGCTTTGGCCGCAATCGCAGTGATTTTCTTTGTGGGAACGACTTTGATTCAAAGGGGTGCATAGTTTATGAAGTTCCAAATCGAAAAAAACGTATTCCTCGACGTGTTGCAGTCTGCCATTAATGCAGTTCCCAACAAGTCCACCATCCAGATTCTCAACAATTTCTCGCTCCGTCTCGAGGGCAACTTCCTCGAAGTGAGCGCTACCGACTTGGACCTCGGTATCAGGGTCAAGGTCGAAGTGCAGGGCGAACGCGACGGCTCCGTCGTCATTAACGCCCGCAAGCTTTTGGAACTCGTGAAGAGCCTCGTGGACCCGAGCATCACCACGGTGAGCGTCGACGTGCAGGACTACCTCGCCAAGATCCAGTGGAGTGAACGCGGCAAGGCATCCATCACCGGCTTTGACGCAAGCGACTTCCCCCCGTTCCCCGAAGTGCAGGACGGCGAATCCCTCACCTTCTCCACCAGCGAACTCGCGTTCCTCGCCGAGAAGACCATGTTCGCCTGTTCCACCGACTCCATCCGCCTCAGCCTGAACGGCGTGTTCCTCGAGGCGAAGGACGGCAAGATCTCGATGATTGCGACCGACGGTCACCGTCTGGGTCGCGCCACCATCGACCGCGAAGGGGCGACGCTTGCCAATGGCGCCATCATCCCCAAAAAGGCGCTGCAGCACATTTTGCATATGGCCAAGCCCGATGCCACCATCGAGGTCCGCACCTCAGCAACGCACATCCTCTTTAGCACCGGCTCCACGCAAGTGATCTCCAAGCTGTTCGAAGGACCGTATCCCAACTACCGCGCAGTGATTCCGCAAACGTTCGAGCGCACCGTGCAGCTCAACACCGTGGAATTCGAGAACAAGATGCGCAGCGTGATCTCTATGGCGAACGCCCGTACCCACAAGGTCCGCCTGCAGATTGACGGCAACACCATGGAACTCAGCGCGAGCGACCCGGATGTGGGCGGCGATTCCCGCGAAGCCCTCGCCGTAACGCACAACGGCGAAGGCAGCTTCAGCATTGGCTTTGACGGTCGCTATATCACCGAAATCTTCGGCATGTGCAAGAGCGAAGAGACCATCATGAAGATGAACAACCCGATTGGCGCCTGCATCATTGAACCGGTGGGCGAAGACCTGGGCTTCAGCTTCCTTTTGATGCCGACGCACTTGACCGACGACTAATGCCGACTGGGCAAATTTAACAGAAGGGCCGCAAGGCCCTTTTGTTTTATGCTAATTTGTTCGAAAACATGCAGGATATCCGGATGGATTATTTGCTGTAGAGCGGGACTTCGAAGGTGCCGTCCTCTTATTAAATTCCTGCATTGTCAAAAAAAACGTCCCGCCCAAGGCGAGACGTTTTTTAATCTTTGGATTGCCGAACCCTTGCAGGGCTCGCAGTGACATTACTTCACGAAAGCGCCGTAGATGGCCTTGATAGCCTTCTCGGTGTCGGCTTCGTCAACACCGGTGATGATGTTGATCTGCGAAGAACCCTGGTCGATGATGCGAACGTTCACCTTGTTCTCGGCGAGAGCGGTGAAGAGCTTCGCAGCCACACCGATCTTGTTCGTCATGCCGTGACCGACAGTCGCGATGAGCGAGATGCCCGGGAAGACCTTGATACGGTCGGGGCGCATCTGCTGCGTGATGTCTTCGAGGACCACATCCTGCACGGCGTCGAGAGCCTTGCTATCCACCACGATGCTCATGGAGTCGATGGCGCTCGGGCACAGTTCGTAAGAGAGGCCTTCGCTTTCGAGCACGGCGAGCACGCGGCGACCAAAGCCCACTTCCTTGTTCATCATGGACTTTTCGATGTAGATCATCGAGAAGCCCTTGCGGCCGGCAACACCCGTAATCGGGAGCTTGGATTCTTCCGGAGTGGGGCCGATAATGGTGCCCGCGTCTTCGGGGCGGTTCGTGTTGCGGATGTTGATGGGAATCTTCTTCGCGCGGCAAGGGGCGATGGATTCGTCGTGGAGCACGCTTGCGCCGGAGTAGGCGAGTTCGCGGATTTCGCGGTAGCTCACGTATTCGATGGGCAGCGGGTTTTCGACAATGCGCGGGTCGGCCATGAGCATGCCCGAAACATCGGTCCAGTTCTCGTACTTGGCGGCATCGATGCCGTTAGCGAGTATTGCGCCCGTGATGTCGGAGCCGCCACGGCTGAAGGTCTTGACTTCGCCACGGAGGTTGCTGCCGTAAAAGCCGGGCAGCACGTAGAGCTGGTTCTCGTCACCCAAAGTCTTGGCGATTTCTTCGTAGGTCCTGGGGGCGATGCGGTACTTGTCGTCGAACGTGATGAGCGGGAAACTGTCGACGAAGTTGGCACCCAGGTACTTGGCCATGAGGCGGGCGCACAGGAACTCACCGCGGGAGACGAGGAAGTCGGTGCTCACGGACTCGGGATGGTTCTTGAGCTTGTCCTCGAGGCTGTCGAGGTCCTCGTTGAGCTTGTTTTCGAGACCGAGGTCCTTGCAGATCTCGTCGTAGCGGCTGCGAATCAGGTTCCACGGGGCGCTAAAATCGAGGCCCTTGCTGGCCAGGTCATAGGTGCTGTAGAGGAGGTCGGTGAGCTTCGTTTCCTTGGGATTTCTCTTGCCCGGGGCCGAAACCACGATAATCTTGCGATTCTTGTCGGATTCAACGATGGCCTTGATCTTCTTGAACTGGCCGGCATCGGCGACAGAGCTGCCACCGAACTTGCATACGATTCTTTGACTCATTTTTTCCTTTTGGGCCGCCGGCCTCTCACCTTCGAGCAGGACTACTTGACTCATAGTCCGCACCCCGTTCGGGGCGCTGCCCAAGGCTACCCACCTAGCCAGCCACTTTGTGGTGCTCCAATGTAAAATTATTGGCGCGGGCGTAAAAATAGCAATAAAAGGGGGAACAAAAAAGGGCAAAAATCCGTTTATAGGGTAGAGGCAGCATGAAAACAGCAAATGATCTACTCCAAATAGCGGCAAAATCCTCCATAACGGTGCTGATCCAAGGTGAATCGGGCACGGGCAAGGAGGTGGCGGCGCGGTTCCTCCACAGAGCGGGTCCGCGCCCCGGCGGGCCCTTTATAGCCGTGAACTGCGGGGCCATTGCCAAGAACCTCATCGAAAGCACACTCGAGGGCGCCAAGCGCGGCGCCTACACCGGCGCCACCGCGGACCAAATCGGGGTCGTGCGGGCGGCGGAGGGCGGCACCCTTTTTTTGGACGAGATCGGGGAACTGCCCTACGAGAGCCAAAGCCGGCTCCTGCGCATACTGCAGGAGCGGGCGGTAATGCCCGTGGGCGCGACGAGGAGCATCCCGGTGGACTTCCGCCTAGTATGCGCCACCAACAAGAACCTCAAGGAAGAAGTTGTGGCGGGGCGGTTCCGCGAAGACCTGTACTTTAGATTGAACGCCTTCCCCGTGCAGCTTCCCGCCCTGCGCGAGCGCGGCGACTTCGAGGAGCTGGCACAGAAGCTGTGGCGGGAGGCGCGCGAGTCAGTCGATGCCACACCTGCAAACGAAGGTTGCGAACCGCGTGAAGGCAGTGAACCGCGCGAAGCCCTCTCGGCGACGGAACTCGCACGGCTACGCCTTTACAGCTGGCCTGGGAACATCCGCCAGCTCAAAAACGTCTTACAGCGCTACACCCTCTTGAAACCCCACGGCATTACCCTATGCGAAATCCTGGGTGAAGAATTCGCTGTTCCGCTCTGTGGCGAAGACAACCATAACCCTGTGTACCGCGGGGCGACATTCCGCACGCCCCCTCCCGACTGGAAAATCATTGAACGCACCCTCGAAAAGTTCCGCGGCAACAAGATGCAAACCGCACGCGCCCTGGGCATCAGCCGCAGCAACCTGTACAATTTGATAAAGAAGAATGAATTTGGGGTACCATACAAAGCTATGGCGCAGTGAATCCCTAGAACTTCATTCCCAGGGAGAAGTAATGGTTGCCCCCTTCAAAGGCGGGGCGCGGTTCGTACGCGTAGTCGAACACAATCATCCCGAACACGACTCCCAAACCGCAGCTGATGCCGTTCTCGGTACCATTCTCGGTGCGCACGGCGTAACCGGCGCGGAGCATCAGCGCCTCGGCATAGGCGAGTTCGCCGCCAAAGAGCCACTGCGCATCGGTATCGGCGCGGCGGTAGGCGTCGGCAGAGAGGTGCAAAGCCCAGCGGTCAATGAACGGGATGAACCCGGAAACGCCCGCTTGCACCGCCATGGGAGCGGCCTCCTTGACATCCTCGTATTCCGTCACGTAACCCACGTTGGTGAGCGTTGTGGCAAAGGCAAAGTACTTGTTCACGCGGTAAGAGCCGCCCACGTCGGCCAAAAAGGCGAAGGCGGTCTGGTCGTCAATGGTCTGTGTGGCAAAACGCGCCGTTAGCGCCCAGTTCAAAACGTCCCAGCGGCTGCCGAAACCCGCCTGCACCGCCCAGGCGTAGGCGCTGTAGTCGTCGGTCTTGAGGCCGTTCTCGTCGCGGCCCTCAATTTCGTCGTAGCCCAAAAATTCCACGGCGCCCGACGCCACAAAGCTTTCGCCCACGGGATGGCCAAAATAGACCGAGGTGAACTTGTCTGTACCGACACCATCAAAAACAATCTGGTTCAACCCGAACTCGGGCGTATCGGCGACGCCCATGGCGAGCGGGTTCCTGTTGACCTCAGAGACTCGGGCCGCATCGGCGATACCCGCCCCCGACATGGCGGCGGTACGCGGCGCCACGTGCATCGAGAGGAACTTCATGGTGGTGCCGCCCGGAGCCACATGCCAATACTCGCCGGCAAAAGCGAGCGAACCTACGGCAAGGGCGGATACAAGAAGTTTCTTCAGCATACCATCAAAATACAAAAAATACGCGATTACTTTCGCCAGCCTTCCATAATCTTGAGGCATTCGGCCAAAAGTTCGGCGCTACGGTCCTTGGACTCGGTCTCCACGTAGCAACGAAACTCGGGGGCATTGCCGCTGGGGCGCAGGTGGACGATATCGCCCGAGTCAAATTCCATGCGGTAGCCGTCGACCTCGTTGAGCGAGACGATCTTGCCTTCGAAGGGCTTGTTGTTTGCGGGGTCCTCGCCGCGCTTGACAAACTTGGAGGGCTTGGCGGTCAGGGCGCCAAAAAGTTTTTCGCCCAGCTTTTGCTCGCGAATCTCGGCGAGTTTCGCCTTCGAAAGTTCGGTCGGAAATTCCTTGAGGCGGTCACTCACGGTAAAGCGCTTGGGAAGCTTGCGCAGCAAGTCCACGACGCACATGCGTTCGTCATGCACCCGCACCATCACGGCAATCATGGGGAGCAATGCATCGCGCGTGGGGAGAGCCCTGAGCGTGCGGCACGAGCCATCGGCAAAGGGGCGCGTGAGGTTCGTTTGCAGCAAAAAGCCGCCGTTCGCCTCGTAGCCCGCGACCGCCGGGAACTCACCCGAAGGGAGGTCAGCCGTGTTTGTCACCACAAGGCTCTCCATGCCAGCAATCACGTAGGGGCTGCCAATGCGGGTGCGGCAAATCTTTTCGAAGCTGCCCGATTTTTCGAGGGAGGTGTTGCAACTCACGGGAGTCGCGATGCGCTTGATGCCCAGCGCCTGTGCGGCCAAAATCCCGAGCACGTCGCCACGGAGCCACATGCCGGCATCGTCGGCCAAAAGCGGGCGGTCGCTGTCGCCGTCGGTACTAAAAATGGCGTCCACGTAATCCTTGTGGGAGAATTCGCGAGCCAGTTCCTCGTCTTCCTTGCGGATGGCCTCGGTGTCGACCGGCACAAAAGTCTCGCTGCGACCAAAGGGTTTTACCGTGGCGCCAAGGCTCTCAAGCACGCGGACCACAATATCGCGGCCCACGGCGGAATGCTGGTACACGCCGATGGTAAGCCCGTGCAGGGCGTCGCTCCCAAAAAAGTCGGGGTAGCGCTTGCAGTACGTTTCCTCGGCCTCGGCTTCCACGGCAGGGAGGGCGGGGGCGTTCTTGAGCATGCCGGCGGCATCGAACAACGATTCGTCGACTTCCACCTGCTGCGAAACGATCCCCTGTTCATCCTTCTTGGAGATTTCGCCATCCGGGTGGTTGAACTTGATGCCATTGCGGTCGGCAGGAATGTGGCTCCCCGTGACCATGATCGTGGGCAAGTGCTTGTCGAGACCGTAGAGGGCGATGGCAGGGCTCGGGATGCGCCCGCAGTAAATGGTCTTCCAGCCGGCGTCGTTTGCCGCCTGCACCAGCGCCTGCAAAATGCGTCCTGTACTGGGGCGAAGGTCACCTGCAATCGCAATCGTTTGTTCGCATTTGTAGCTCGCCTCGCAATACTTGATAAACGAACGGGCGTAAACATAGCACACGCGGTCAGTCATGGCGGTTACAAGCCCACGGGCTCCGCTGGTACCAAAAGAAACCCCAGACAGCTTCATTACGTCTTGCATGGCGATAAGCATAAAAACCTCGTTTTTTTACAGCTTTAAAATAGCAAATATTTCATTATGTATATTCCAGCCGTTAAATCCCGTTCTCAGACAAAAAAAGTAAAGGAATTTTAACAAAAATCGTTCCTTACGCCCTTTTTTTATCTATGTTTAAATTACTATGAACTTGAAAAAAAATTTATTCGTTATCGCGCTCGCTTCCGCTGCAAGCGTAAGCGCACAGCAAGCCATCCCGGTGCCGGCACCCGCACCCGTTGCAGAACCGGCCCCTGCCGTGGAGCAGGCGCAACCGGCATATGCCGAACCGACCAACGCCGTAGAACCGCAAGCATACCAGCAGGAAGCCCCCGCGCCTGAATACGCCGACCCGGCGGCCGTACCCGCAGAAGGTTACGAACCCGCTACCGAAAAATATGCACCTGCAGAACAAGCAGCACCGGCACCCGAGTTCGTGCCCATGGAACCCGTCCCGGAACAAACGGCGGCACCACAACCTGAACCTCAGCCTGCACAACAGCAACCTGCACCAGCTTTTATCCCCGAGCCAGCTCCAGAGCCTGCGCCCGTTTTGGCAACCGCTCCTACACCCGAGCCGGTCGTTATTCCTGTCGACACGAGTACTTTCCCGGTGGATCCCGTAAAGGAACCGCACCCGCTCGACATGCTTCACGGGTCTGCCTACAACATTGTAGGAAACCAAGCCGCTCCAAACACCGTGAGCGACAACATCGCCCTCCCGCACAAAATGCATGGACTCAAATTCGGTTACTTTGAACCTGTCGAAAACTCGGGAGCCGTTGCATTCGGGGAGAACAGCACCTACTTTATTGCCCTAGACAACTCCCAGGACCTAGGCCTGCTTACCGCCGGCATGGCATTTAACAGCATCGGCTTCTACTTGAACGCCGCCGTCGGCAAAAACTGGAACTATGCCGAGTACGCCGACTACGAACAAACCGCCAAGTCCACCGAAGGGGGGACTCTCGTTGGCGGCGCCATTTCGTTCAAGGCGAGCTACATTGATGTAGGGTTCAACCTCAACTTTGTCAGGCCAAAAGACATCGCCTACTATTCCTCCCCCGATACCATTAGCGAAGCCCGTATTTGGGACCTGGGAGGAACATTTACCTTGTCCAAAACAAACAACCCGAAATTTGCATGGGCACTCAATATATCGGCCATGCGACATAACGCTGAACTCGAAACCACTACTAAGTCATTCGAAGTAATTGATGGGCAAAAGTACATTGTCACCCACAACCGCGTTACAGCCGACACCACTGCCCACTTTGAACTCGTTCCCGAATTCAACGTGGGTTCGAACATTCTCAAATCCGAAAAAGCCCGCATTTTCTTAGGCCTCAATACAGCCTTGCCGTTTGTGGTGTTTGACCCCCTAAAGCATTATCGAGGCAAGCAAAACCTGTACGGCCTCTACACCGCCCCAAATATCTTGGGCGAAGTCGCCCTGGGCAGCCACATTATGGCATTTGCCAGTGCCAACCACACATGGAGACTCTTTAGTTTCGAAGATTTCAAACTGCACGAAACCACAATCCAGAGCATCGACATCACTTCGGGCAAAACGGACGTGAACCTTGGCGCGCGCTTCCAGTACGAGTGCGCCGCCCTCGAAATGGTGTTCACCAAGCAGTTCCTCAAGAACCCGTTCGGCAGCTTCTCTGACCACAGCGAAATGGCGGTCTCGATTGGCGGCTTTATAATGTTCTAAATTTGCGAGCATGGATAGAGCCCGGCGCCGCAAATTTGGCCAGAATTTCCTGGACGTACCTACAGCAAAAATGATTGCAGGCGACCTCCCCGCCAAAGCGAGCGAGGCCGTTCTTGAAATTGGTCCGGGGCACGGGGCGCTCACCGAGCACCTGCTAGACCGCGGGCTCGACATCACCGCTGTTGAGATTGACGAACAGTGCGTAGCGGTATTGCAAGAAAAGTTCAAGGGCCGCGAGAACTTCCACATTGAAAACATCGACTTTTTGAAGTTCGATTTGCAGGCTTTCTTGAATGCACACGAAAAGCCCTGGGTCACAGGCAACCTGCCATACAACGTAAGCACGGCGATTGTTGCCGGACTCATGCCGCGACTGCACATGACCAAAGGCTTTATGGGTATGGTGCAGCTCGAAGTGGCAGAACGTATTTGCGCAAGCCCCTGCTCCAGCAATTATGGAAGTTTGTCTGTACTGGTGAGCGCGTTTGCCGACACGCAGATTTTGCGGAAGATTGGCCCCGAGCATTTTACGCCCAGGCCCAACGTGGACAGCGCCACCATGCTCCTCACTCCCCGCGAAAAACCGCTGGAAGTACCCGAGGGCTACTTTGATTTTGTACGGGCAGCGTTCACGCAAAAACGCAAGACGCTCGCCAACTCCTTTGGCAAGGCCTATAACAAAAAGAAAATCCAAGAAGCCATCGAACTCTTGGACTACCCAGCGACCGTGCGCGCCGAGGAACTGAGCCCCGAACGCTTTTTGGAGTTTTACAAGGTCATTGTAGGCTAGCCGCGCTTGCCGTACATCTTTTTGAGACTCTTGCTGTGGGCGCGCCTTACCGAATTGCCCACTTCCACGCAGGGGCGCAACTGCTTAAACCATTTATCGACCTGCTTTGCCAAGAACACAGGTTCACGCTGCCGCATGGCTTGGGCAAGCGCTTCACGCAATTCACCGTAGTGAACAATCCGCCAGCCGTTTCCGTAATTCCCAAACTCTCCCACGGCGGGCACGCGCCTTAAAGTGCAACGGTCGCTAAAGACCACAAAAGAATAGATGACCGCATTGGAGAGGTGGATTTCCAAATGGCGCAAAAGCGCTCCCATGTGCCCTTGGTTTTGGCGTACCGGGTTGTACAAGGTGTGTCGGGTGACTTCGCCCAAATGCTGTTCCCAGCGTTCCTCGCCGAGTTCGCCCGAAATCTCGCCCGATATGTTCTTGGTCTCAAAAACGTAGATTCCCGTTTCGTGCAAAAGCACCGCGTCGATCTCGGTATAGCCCCTGTGGGTCGCGATGTACACATTCTGCAAAATATGGTAACGGCGCTTGCTTTTGCGGGCAACCTCGTCGACAATAGCCGACGTGGCGGCTTCTCCAAAAGACCCATCGTGGTCATACGCGAGGGCGGCGTCCACACCTACGGCCCACCCCTTCAAAAAAGGAGCGTCCTCTTCCAGGAATTCCACATGCGTCGGAGTCCAATACTCCTCGCCGTAGTGCGCCTGTTCTTTACCCCGGTCACCGCACCGGACCTGAACCGCATGCGGTTTCTGTTTTTCACGAGGTTTCCGTTTCCTGGTAGCAACTAGGAGGACAACAATCAAAAAAAGAGCAGCGGCGAAGCAAATTGTGGCCATCAGGTGTAATCACGTTCGCCAAAAAGCGCCGTGCCCACGCGAATCATGGTGGAGCCTTCTTCTATAGCGACTTCCAAGTCAAGCGTCATGCCCATCGAAAGCTGGGTGAAGTCCTTGAACACACCGCCCTTCGCGAGGAACTTGTCTCGCAGGTTGCGCAAAAAAGCGAAGCACTCGCGGGAATCCTCGGCGACGCCCGTGTTTTTGCCGATGGTCATGAGCCCGCAAAAACGCAGGTGCGGGAAAGCGGATGCCCCACGCGACTCCAGACCCGCAAGGAACGCTTCCGCCTCGTGCACGTCGAGGCCGCTCTTGGTTTCCTCCTCGCCGGCGTTCACCTGGAAAAGGATGCTGAGGACTTTGCCCTGGGTCCCGTCAGCATTATTGCCGGGGAGCGCCGCGCAGACTCTTTCCAGTTTCTCGACCGCTTCCATGCTTGCGATAGAATGGATGCAGTCGGCGACAATCGCCGCCTTCTTGAGCTTGTTACTCTGCACGGGGCCAATCACGTGGCAGCGCACGCGCTCACCGTTTTTTGCCATGAGCGGCTGCGAAAACTTGAGTTCCGCCTCCTGCACACGGTTCTCGCCAAAGTCGGTCGCACCGAGCGCAATCGCATTTTCCACAGCTTCTGCCGGGTGGAACTTCGAGACCCAAACGAGCTTCACCGAATCGCGGGAACGCCCCGCAATTTTGCAAGCTTCACCAATCCTGTTTTCGAGGGTCGCCAAATGGGCGGCCATTTGTTCACGCGTGAATTCCATTTTTTTATCCGAATATCCTAGCGCAAAGCTCCGGGGCGAACTTGCTCATGTAGCCCTGCACCAAAAGCACTGCAATCAAGGCGGGCAAAATCCACTTGAAATACACCTTGATGAACCCGTTAACGGGGAGCTTGAGCCCCCTGCCGGTATTGATTTCCTTGAAGAAATTCTCCTGGCCCCAACCGTAACGGCTGCTGCAGAACACAGCAAAGAACATGCCGCCCAGCGGGAGCATGGTGTTGCTCACAAAAAAGTCCTCGAGGTCCAACACGCAGCTGCCCGGGCCGAACGGCTCGAATCCCGAGAGCACGTTGAAACCGAGCGCACACGGGAGCGAAAGCAGAATGACCACCAAGATGTTCCATGCCGCCGACTTTTTGCGGGGCACGCCCTTGAGGTCCATCCAGAACGAGACGATGTTCTCGAACACCGCGATGAGCGTGGAGAGCGCGGCAAAGCTCATGAACAGGAAGAACGCGGAACCGCAGAACCTGCCCGCGGGCATTTGCGCGAACACGTTAGAAAGCGTCACAAAGATAAGTCCCGGTCCCTGCCCCGGTTCCTGGCCAAACGCAAAACACGAGGGGATAATGATGATGCCCGCCATGAGGGCGACAAAAGTATCGAGGGCGCAAACGCTCGCCGCCTCCTTGGGGAGCGAATGATCTTTTTTGATGTAGCTACCGAAAATCGCCATGCTACCGATACCGATGCTGAGCGTAAAGAACGCATGCGCAAAGGCCGCGAATATGGCCTCGCCCACACCCTTGCCCGACTGCGTCAGGCGTTCAAGGGAGGGCAGCAGGTAAAAGCGAAGGCCCTCGTCGGCACCGGGGAGCGTCACCGCACGGATGGCAAGAAGAATCATGATGCCGAGTAGGCAAATCATCATCTTCTTGGTAACGCTCTCGACACCCTTCTGGAGGCCGAGCGATACGACACCAAGGCCGAGCACAATCGCAATGGTCATCCAAAAAATGAGGAGGGCGGGGTTACTCAGCATCTCGCCGAAGCCCGCCGCAATCTGTTCGGGCGTCCCTTTCAAAAAGCTCTGGTCGGTGACCATCTTGTAGAAGTAGTAGAACATCCATCCCGTGACCACGCTGTAAAATGCCATAAGCACGTAGTTCGAAAAAATCAAAAGGTACTTGGCCTTGTGCCAGTGCGTCCCCGGTTTTTCGAGGTTGTCGAAACCCATGGCGACACCGCTACGACCGCCGCGACCTACCGCGAGTTCCGCCATCAACACGGGCAACCCGAACAAAATCAAGAATCCCAGGTACGGGAGCACAAAGGCGGCACCGCCGTACTGGCCCGCAATGTAGGGGAAACGCCACACGTTGCCAAGGCCTATGGCACAACCGGCGGCAATAAGCACAAAACCTAATCTCGATTTAAAGCTTTCGCGTTCCATGTTCGTGACCTACTTTTCTGTTTTTGCGTTTTGTTTCCTTTTGGAGGGTTTGGGGAACAAGACCTTGATGATTTCATCTATGTGCTTGTGCGTATAAATCTTGAGGCCCTTCTTCGCAGGTGCTGGAAGTTCGTCCACATCCTTCTTGTTCTGTGCCGGAAGGCGCAGCGTCTTGACGCCCGCCTGCAAGGCCGCCAAAGCTTTCTCATTGAGCCCGCCAATGGCGAGGCATGCACCCGTAAGGCTCACCTCGCCCGTAAAGGCAATGTCGGGCGGAATAGGCGTCTTGGTGAACGCGCTCAAAAGGCAAAGCGTGAGGGCGATACCGGCAGAAGGCCCGTCCTTGGGCACAGCGCCTTCGGGCACGTGGATATGGATGTCGGTCTTCTTCACAATCGCGGGGTCAATGCCAAAGCGTTGCAGACGCTCGCGCACCAGGCTTACCGCAATCTGCGCCGATTCCTTCATCACGTCGCCCAACTTGCCGGTCATAATGATCTGGCCCTTGCCGCTCAAAAGCATGCACTCGATGGGCAAAATTTCGCCTCCCACACTGGTCCAGGCCAGACCCGTTACCACGCCGGGGCGGCCCGGTTCAGGCAGCTGGCTATCGAGGAAGCGCGGGGCGCCCAGGTACTCTTGCAGTTGCTTTTCGGTCACCTGCGGTTTGACCTTCTTGCCCATCACAATCTCTTTAGCACGGTGGCGAACAGCGCTCTCCAAGGTGCGTTCCAGCTCACGCACGCCCGCCTCACGGGTGTACTCGCGAATGACCTTCTTGATTATGTCGTCGCCAAACTCCACCTGTTCCTTTTGCTTGACACCCGTGCGTTCGCAAATGCGCGGGATAAGGAACTTGCTTGCAATCTGGAGCTTTTCGTGCGGGTAGTAGCCCGGCAGGCGCACCACTTCAAAGCGGTCGCGCAGGGCGTCGGGAATCTCGGCTTCAGAATTCGCCGTCGCAATGAACAACACGCGGGAGAGGTCGAGACCTACTTCCATAAAGTGGTCCGTAAAATCGTGGTTCTGTTCGGGATCCAAGACCTCGAGCAGGGCGCTGGCGGGGTCACCGCGAAAATCGCTCGCCATTTTGTCGATCTCGTCGAGCAAAATGACCGGGTTCATGCACTTGGCACGTCGCAGCGCATGGATAAAGCGGCCCGGCATGGCGCCAATGTAGGTGCGGCGGTGACCGCGAATTTCGGCCTCGTCGCGCACGCCACCCAAAGTAATGCGCACAAAGTTACGCTGCATGGCGATCGCGATCGACTCCACAAGCGTCGTCTTGCCCACGCCCGGAGGGCCCACAAGGCAAAGGATGGGCGCACGGCGTTCCGTACCGGTAAGCTTTAATACCGCCACATATTCCATGATGCGTTCCTTCACCTTGTCCAAGCCAAAATGCTTGGAATCCAGTTCACTCTTCACCTTTTTCATGTTGAGGACGGTATCGGTGTACTCGCCATAGGGCAGCGAAAGGAACCAGTCCACGTAATTGCGGCTCACCGCGTATTCGGGGCTCGTGGGCTGCATCAGCCTCATGCGGCTGATTTCTTCTTCCAGCTTTTCGACAATGGTAGGGCTGAACTTTTTCGCCTTGATTTTGCGGAGCAGCATGTCGGGCTCGTTCGCCGCGCCCTCCGAACCGTCCAGCTCGTCTTGCAGCTGGCGGATTTGTTCGCTGATGAACCATTCCTTTTGCTGTTGCGCCATCTTTTGGCGCACGTTCTGCTGCACGCGCACCATTACATTGTCGTTGTCCTCAGTGACTTCCATCAGTGTGAGGAGCTTGAGCGACATCTCTTCGAGGGTCGTCACCTCCAAAAAGCTCTGCTTCTCGGCAAGCGACACCTGCAAAAACGGGATCATCCCGTAAAAGGCGTTCAGCTGGTTCTCCATGCCAAAGAAGGCGTCCACCATGCCCTCGGCAATGTTCCGCTTGGTCGCGTAGTCGCGGAACCTGGCAAGCACTTCGTCAAAAGACTTGGTCTTGGCGTTGGTGGGGATTTGCATTTTGCGGGGCGAAATCGTCACATGCAAAAAACCGTCCTGCACCAAAATCGAACGCAGGTCCACCACTTCGACGCCCTCGAGCACGACCTTCACGCAGCCGTTGGGGAACGGAGTCACATTCGAAACGCGGGCAGCGACGCCCACCGAGTACAAGTCGAGCATCGGATTCTGGAGTTCTTCCTGCGACACGTCCTTCTGGGCGACCAGGATGATTTCGTTATCGTGGTTCTCGGCATATTCCAAGGCGCGGAGCGACATCTCACGACCCACCAAAATCCTGCGGGTCGTATACGGGAACACAACAGCATCCCTAAGCGGGAGCAAGGGGAAAGTTTTTGTAAAATCAAAAGCCATACGAACCTAATAATAGAAAAATGACCGCTCGGGACTTACCGAACGGCCAAATATCAAGTGTAACGAACGAGCGGTCTCTTACGCTACATTCTTGCCCGAAGCATCCTTGCCGGACTCGCTCTTGGACTTCCTCTTGGACTTCTTCTCGGTCACGGCGAGCGGCTTGAGGCCGTTCTTGACCATCTCGGCGGTGAGCACGAGTTTTTTGACGCCGGCGCCAGGCATGTCGAACATGGCCTGCTGCAAGGTCTTCTCCATCACGGAACGAAGCCCACGGGCACCGGTTTTACGGCTCATGGTCTCGCGCACAATCTCTTTCAAGGCGCCTTCCTCGAATTCGAGTTCAATGCCGTCCATAGCAAAGAGACTCTTGAACTGTTTTACCAGTGCATTCTTGGGCTGCGTCAAAATATTGAGGAGCGCCGTCTCATCAAGTTCCTCCAAGGCAACGGCAATCGGCAAGCGGCCTACAATCTCGGGAATCAAACCGAACTTGATGAGGTCATCGGGTTCCAGCTGCCTAAAGAGTTCGCTCAGCGTGTTGTCGCTTTCGCTGCGAATGTCGGCACCAAAACCCATGCCGCCCTTGTTCACGCGCTGCGCAATGATCTTGTCGAGAGTCTCAAAGGCGCCACCGCAAATGAACAAAATGTTCCTCGTGTTCACCTGCACCAGCGGCTGTTCGGGGTGCTTGCGGCCACCCTTGGGCGGCACCGCGGCAACAGTCCCTTCCAAAAGCTTCAAAAGGCCCTGCTGCACGCCTTCGCCACTCACGTCGCGAGTAATGGAAGGGTTCGCCGTCTTGCGCGCGATCTTGTCGATTTCGTCGATAAAGATAATGCCGCGCTCGGCCTTGGCCACATCGTAATCGGCAGCCTGCAGCAAGCGCACAATAATGCTGTCAACATCCTCGCCCACGTAACCCGCTTCGGTAAGCACGGTCGCATCGGCAATGGTAAAAGGCACATCCAAAAAACGCGCCATGGTCTGCGCCAAAAGAGTTTTGCCGCTACCCGTCGGGCCGACGAGCAACAGGTTCGACTTTTCGACTTCCACGTCATTCTCGGAGTGGTGAGTTTGCTTGTAACGCAAGCGCTTGTAGTGGTTGTAGACCGCCACCGAGAGCGCCATCTTGGCGGCATCCTGTCCAATCACAAAATCGTCCAGGTGGGCCTTGATCTCGGTCGGGAGCGGGAGCGGCTTTTGCACAGCGGCTTCAGCGGCCGCCTTCTCTTGCATGGAGCGGGAGCGGTCTTCTTCAATGATACGGTAGCACATAGCGACGCAATCACTGCAAATGTGAACGCCGGCTCCGGTAATCATTTTTTCGACCTGTTCGGCTGGCTTGCCGCAAAAACTGCAAGTCACGGACGGATGATTTTTCCCGCTACGGTACATGAGTTACACTCCCTCTTTACGCGGAACAAAAACTTCGTCAATAACGCCAAACGCCTTGGCCTCCTCGGGACCCATATAAAAGTCGCGATCGATCTTGGAGCGCACTTCGTCAACAGACTTGCCAGTATGCTTTGCGATAATCTCGGTCAAGGTATCCTTGGTACGCACAATCTCCTTGGCGGTAATCTGGATGTCGGTAGACTGGCCCGTGGCGGCACCCGAGGGCTGGTGCAACATGATGCGGGAATGCGGGAGTGCATAGCGCTTGCCCTTGGTCCCGGCAGCAAGGAGCACCGCGGCCATGGAGGCGCAGCTGCCAATGCAGATGGTCGCGATGTTCGGGCGCACATGCTGCATAGTGTCGTAAATGGCTAGCCCTGCCGAAACGTAACCACCCGGGCTGTTGATATACAGCGTGATATCTTTTTCCGGATTCTCGTACTCAAGGAATATCAACTGGGCCATCACGTTGTTGGCCACTTCATCGTTGATGGGCGTACCCAAAAAGATGATGCGCTCCTTGAGGAGACGGGAATAGATGTCGTAGGCGCGTTCACCGCGCCCGGTGGTCTCAATGACGGTAGGGATAATCATCGACTAACCTCTATTACTTGGTTTCTGCGGCAGGGCGGATGCCCACGAGGAATTCACCAGCCATCTGGAAGCGGAGTTCTTCGCGGAGACCGTTGATACGGCCGGACTGGCGCATATGACCCTTGAGGGTCTCGAAATCGATCTGGTAAGCCTGGGCCATCATCTTGAGGCGTTCGTCCACGGCATCCTGAGACGGCTTGATCTTTTCCTTAGTGGCAACGAATTCCAAAATGCGGTGCTTCTTGATTTCGTGGATAGCTTCGCCAGAGAGGCTCTCGATCTGTTCTTCGGTCGGTTCCACGGCGTCCTTCGGATCCTGCACATTGCGGTTGATGGTCCACTTGATGAGGTCCACCACGCGGGCGTGCGGCACTTCGAACGGGTTCGCTTCAATGAGTTTGTCAATGGCTTCGTTAATGGCCTTGTTCTTGGCCTCGTCCTGCTTGCGGTTGGCAAGGCTCTCGGTGATGTTGTTCTTGAGTTCGGCTTCGTCCTTCACGCCAATCTGCTTGCAGAATTCTTCGTCAAACTTGGGCGGTTTCACTTCGCGCACATCGGTAATCTCGACCTTAAACTGGGCGGTCTTACCGCGGTAGCGTTCGTCCTTGTGGTCATCGGGGTACTTAAAGTTGATTTCCTTCTTTTCGCCGGCAGAAGTACCCATGAGGCCTTCGTCGAATCCCGGGGAGGCGCTTTCGCCGAGGAGGCTGCGGAATTCCTTGTTCTCGGGGAGTTCCTGCTTTTCGCCGTCAATCACCACTTCGATGTAGTTGCCCACGACCACGTCGCCCTTGGCGGCAGCGCGGTCCACGTGCTCGTCGCGGCTCCACATCTGGATCATGCGGTTGAGCTCGTCCTGCACTTCTTCTTCGTGAACGGCGGTCGCCGGAACAGTGATGCCCAGGTTCTCGTAACCCTTGATGTCGATTTCCGGGTCAATTTCGACTTCGACCGTCAGGGTGACAGCCGTTTCCTTGTCGTCGTTGAACTTGGTGACCTTCAACTGGCCCACGGGGATGATGTTCGCCTTCTTCAGTTCTTCACTAACGACCTTGTCGACGGTCTCGTTCACCACCTCGTGGCGGATGGAGTCACCGAACTGCTTCAAGATCATGGCCTTGGGGACCATGCCCTGGCGGAATCCCTTCAAGGCGACCTGCTTCTTATACTGGCTCAGCTTCTTTTCGAAGGGGGCAGCGAGGTCGGCCTGCGGAATGGAGATTTCAAGAGTACGCACCGTGGCGCTGGTTTCTTTGATTTCGACGGACATATAAGCTCCGATTAGACGTTTTTGTTTGAATATGCATGCGAGGGGTGGGAGTCGAACCCACACACCGAGGTACCAGATCCTAAGTCTGGCGCGTCTGCCAATTCCGCCACTCTCGCGTTTCCGCACCCAAAATTAGCAAATATCACTGGCTTTTGTCGGCAAAAACATCTATTTTATCCCTCGTTGGAAGTATTCAAGAACATAAAGATTGGCGTATTCATTTCTTTGGTGAACATTCTCATCCAAGGCGTTTCTGTGCTTGTGCAGAATATTATCGCCAACAACCTGGGAATTGTCAATTTTGGGCACTTTGGCATTTTGCAAAGCGACTATACCATTTTTTGCGCCATCGCCGACTTTGGCATGGCGACGCTCATCCTCGCCTACTTTGGCAAACGCGCCACGCAAGGAAGCCTGTTCACCAATGTGCTGCAGCTGAGGCTCTCCATGACAGCCGTGGCGGCACTCGCCATGGTGGTGTTCGCCTTTACCATCCGCCGTGACAGCCCCGTCTTCGAAGGCGAACTCGTGCTCGCCCTCGGGCTCCTGTTCCAGCACGCCTTTTTTGACTGGTTCTTCATTTGCGGCAACTTCTGGAAAAAACTGCTCATCTCCAAGGTACTGCACACCATAGCCTACACCACCATCATGGGTGTAGCCCTCTGCTACTTCCACCTGGACTCCATCCCCGCCATCGCCATGGCCATGGTCGTGGCGGCCTTGCCGGCATTCGGCTTTGGCGTAGGCAACGCCTTCTCGCGCAAAGTATTCCACATCACCTGGAAAACCAAGCGCTTTTTTGCACTCATGTTCAAGTCGGCGCTCCCCTACGCCGTGGCGAGCCTGGCAAGCTTCGCCTACCTCCCCGTAGGGCTCTACACCGCCTCGCACTTTGCCCCGCCCGAATTCTTGGGAGCCTACAACTTTGCACACAAACTGGTCATCCTCGCCTCGGGACTCATGGTGCACTTTATTTCGTCGAGCCTCATTACGCTCCACCAAGCCGACAGTTCCAAAATCCATGTGCGCGACCAGTTCATTTTCACGCTGTTCATTGTGCTCGCCACCACCCCGTTCTGGCTGGTCCCGCAATACACGCTCCGCATCATCTTTTTTGGCGCCCCCTGGACCACTGACGTGCTCGCCGTTAGTTCGGCATGCCTCCGCATGCTCACGGCATCGCTTGTACTGCAAGCCATGCGCATGTCCATGATCTCGACCATGCTCAAAGAAAAAAGAACCGTCCTTTACGGGCTTTTCATTACCCTCGGCGGGGTGTTCAACATTGCCGTTTGCATTCTGGGGGCACGTCAACTCCCCGCTAGCAACATCCCGCTACTCACATTGAGCGGCGATGTTTTTTTGAGCGTCATCCTCGTTATTTACTTTATCGCAAACAAGCGCATCCGCTTTTAGCTTGCGGCGACCCATGCACACCGTGGTAATAAAAAAGACCACCGGCAGCCAAAGCACATATACCCCCTGCTTGTAGCCCGAGGTAAAAAACCACCAACCCACAAAATAGACAAAGTAAGTGTACAAAGTTACTTGCCTGGGTGTAAACGGCTTGCACATCCGCAGGTACAAAACCGAAAGCGCCAGCCCACACAAAAAAGGCAACAGGAAAACACCAAAAAGACGGAAATCCTTGTAGACGTCCCACAAATAGTTTACCGTGTTGAATCCGTTCACCTTCTGGATTCTGTCGTTAAAGGGGGTGTCCCAGCCCAAAGACGTCTTGAAGGAATTCGATATGCGGGCATACTCCAATACCCCGCTAAAAAAGTCAATGCCATAAGTGAACGGGTGGATTTCTCTGTCGGTTGGCGAATTAACCGCATAGTCCAAATTCCAGTAATTGTTTGCGACGTACATGTACGGAAGTTTGACCACCACATTCATGGCCTTGCCCTCGGCAGTGCCCCCACCATATTGGTTTCTCAAATTACTAATACCGATAAACGCCGATATGGCCGCAACCAAAACGAGCATGATCGCCACGGGCGAAATTTTTTTGTACAAAAAGTTTATAAATATCAGCAAAAAGCCCAAGTTAAAAAATAATCCTGTTCGATTCGGGTAGGCCATCAAATTGAGGACGATCGTCACAAGAACCATCAACTTCGCCACACGCCTTGCAGCTACACACTTGTTGAACGAGCTAAAACTCGCCACACCAAAAAGCAACACCACTAAGGGACCTGAGCTCACAAACAAGGCGTAGTAGCCGTAGTTCACGCTCTTGTCCATCCACCGTGCCGGATTGTCGGTAAACACCAAAAGGTTGCCGGCAACCGTGATCACGCCATAGACGCCCAGCAAAAAAATGAAAAAGGGAACAAAAGAAAAAAGGACATGCAAATTCCAGTTGTAATTTTTGGGTGGAATAGCCGCCGCCACGCGGGTAGGCAAGTGTTTCGACTTGGCAAGCAACTTGGCGAGCCCGCAACCAGTGCAAAACGAAAGGAACCCCAAAATCCAAACCATCCATGTGAGCGGTTTAAAATCCGACATGGCCTTGTCCAACTGCAAATACGCGATGGCAAGGGTAATGCACTGCGAAAAGCAGTACACCGTCATTGGGCTAAAAAAATCGCGCTTAAACCACCACGACTGCAGTAGGCAAAAAAAAGACACCAGCAAAAAGGCCGACGTTACCGGGTATGCCACTACCCATCCTAACATGGGTTACACCTTGGATTTCTTAAAAAATCCCTTGAAAACGCGCCATTCCTTAGCCACGGTGGAATCAGTAGATTCCTCGGAACGGAGGTACTCCATAACGCTGCATATAATGGACGCCAAAAGGAACGAAACAAACACCGTGAAAATCAAAGTCACGCCGCGAAGCGGGAATACTTTTTTGTTGTTCGCCCAAGGCGGTTCAATCACATGCAGGTTCGTGAGCATTTTGGACTCCTCTATGCGGAGCTGTTCACTCTGCTGGCGCAAAAACTTGTAGAGGGACTCCTGAACACGGATTTGCGCCTCAATGCGCATATACTCGGCACCCAATTCAGGGGACTGCTTGAGAGCGACCATGCCCATTTTCTTGTGGCGACCGCCAAGCGTCCCATTCAAGGCGTTGTTAATGCCATTGTAACGTTTAGAAAGTTCATCGTAGCGTTTGGAGTCCGCACCGCGGTTAGCCTTCTCGTACGCCATCTCGATTCCGACTTCATCGCGTTTCGCCTGCAATTCGGCAATATACTTGATGGTCGATTCCATCTGGATTTCGGGATCATAAAAGTTGTTGTCCACTTGGAACTTCACAAACTTCGCCAAAAGGGAATCCAGGTCCTTGTCGCAGGAGTCAAGCCTTGACTGGAAGTACTCGCGCGTTTGGCGGGCCTGAGTCGTCTTAAAATGGTTAAAAGCGGAATCTGCTTTGTCGAGCATGAACTGGACCATCTTGGCGGCAAGGGCATAGTCCTCGTCTTCAACGGTAATGACGAACATATTCTCGTCGTTGCATTCAAGTCCAAAATTCTTGCGGAACTTCTTCAGCAAGTCGGCATGAAAATCGCCATCAAACTCGTAGTGCTCTTTCAGATTGAACTCGCGAATCACCTGGTCATGCAGTTCCCAGCTATTGAGGATCGTCCAAACCGCATTGGCGTCATTCTCGTTCGACGACAAACCCAACAAGGAACTCATTCCACCCAAGCTGCTGCTCAGGGATGCGTTCAGCGAACTCATGGTATTGTCGGCAGCGGGAGGAGTCACTATCGCCGATGCGCGGTAACAAGGCTTAATGACCCACATGACCGCAACGAATACAGCTATGGTCGGAATAAGGACAATAGCGCAGCACAGCTTGAAATGCTTCAGGTCGTTGTTTAGAACCCGCAAGCAAAGTTCAATAAAGCCTATAGATTCCTGTTTTTCCATATACTACTTGTAGTTGACGTAAATGATGAATGCCGACGAGACGACGGTCAGGAGGGATGCAATGAACAAGGTGAAATCCTTGAACGATTCATAGCGGCTCTTGGGAATTTCAATGTAGTCGCCCGGCAAAATCTGGTCTTCTGCCACCTTGACCGAGATGGCCTTGGGCTTGTTGCCGCGCCACACCTTCACCTGGTTCCACGAGCCCGTGATGGTATTGATGCCGGAGGCGGCAATGTAGTCAAGGGCATGCCACGATGGATTGTACTGGAGACGGCCAATCATGGCGACGGCGCCACCCACGTACACAAGCATTTCCTGCACCGTGAATTCCACCTCGGTATTCGGAGCAACCTTGGTATCCTTCATCTCAGCAAGCGATATCCAACGGGGAGCCTCCCCCGGTTCACGCACGCAGGCCGCCTTGTAGCCATAGTTGTGCAACCTGGAAGCTCCAGAAAGTTCAAAGTAATCCTGCAAGGTCTTGTCGGGAGAATGGGCAACGCTCGTGCGGTAGCCCGGGAAAATAAGCGAGATGTTGTTGCCCATGGTCACGAAGGGCACATAAATCTTGTCGCCCTGCTCAAGCATAATGTCGTTCTCAAAATCGCCCTTGGTGGTAATGTCGTTGAAGTTCACATGAAGCGTGTCCTTCCCGCGAATCACCTGGATATCCTCGGTATTCGCGTTGACCAGCGTGCCGTTGATTTGGCGAATGAACATGCTCAAACGGGTTTGCGGTTCCACCTGGTGCTGACCCACCAGTGAAACGGCGCCCATGGCGTTTACGCGGAACTTTTTAAGGGCGGCGAGCTGCACAAAACAATACTCACGCTTGTAACGCTTTGAGACCAAGTCCAAAATAATCTGGCGTGCCTCGGCAAGAGTCTTGCCGCCCACATTGACCGCACCGCACTCTTCAATGGCAATAGATCCGTCCGGGTAGATTTGAACCGAGAGATATTTCTCCTCGAGCATCAAGTCCAAAAAATCACCAGGACCCAACACATAGTTGGAATCCACCGTCAATTCGGCGTAAGTCGGCGTAAGCGAGGCGTTACCACGGGCAATGGTACTCTGGTTCCCCGACGCCAAACTCGACAACGAAGAGATATCGCCCGCAAAAAGCGTCGAAAAAGCAGCCAAAAGTGCAATAACAAAAAAATGCATATAAAAATGACTCGTCCTTGATAGTCGCAATCCTTACAAAAATACAAAAAGAAATCCTTGGAAAGTGCTGATAATCAACGATTTACACTAAAAAGACACGACTATGACAAAAAATAAAAAAAGTGGCCCGCCGGGGGAACCGACGAACCAACTTTAAAATCGCCTAATGATTAGTTGGCGGACTTGCTTTCGCCTTCGACCATGCTCACGGCTTCGGACTTGGCAGGTTCGGCAGCCTTCTTGGACTTGGCAACGATTTCGTCTTCGACGAGACCGATCAAGGCCATTTCAGCGGCGTCACCGGCGCGGTTCGGACCGAGCTTGATGATGCGTGTATAACCACCATTGCGGGAGGCATAACGCGGGCCGATTGTGTTGAACAAATCCTGGAGGACCTTCGGACTCGTGATGAAGCGGGCAGCTTCACGACGGGCAGAGAGGTCGCCCTTCTTTGCATAGGTAATCATACGGTCCACATTGCTACGAACAATCTTAGCCTTGTGGAGAGTCGTGCGCACGTAGCGGGCGGTCTGTTCCGCTTCCATGCCCTTCTCAAGAATAGAAGTGGTAAGAGCGCGGAGGATGGCACGCTTGTGCTGGGCATTCACGCCCAATTTCTTGTTTTTTACACCGTGTCTCATTGTTAATCCTTCAAGTAGTCATCGACGTCCATGCCAAAAGAGAGGCACATGGAGGTCAACACCTCGTTAAGTTCCACCAAGGACTTCCTGCCGAAGTTCTTGTATTTGAGCATATCGTTTTCCTTGTTGCGCACAAGCTCGCCAACGGTATGGATGTTGGCCATACGGAGGCAGTTGCTGGAACGAACGGACAGTTCAAGTTCGTCCACGCGAGTGCGGAGGAGCGTTGCAATACGCTGACGTTCTTCGTCCATCTCCAGTTCTTCGGGGCTTTCGAGATCGCCTTCGAAGTTGATGAAGATTTCTAGGTGGTCCACGAGGAGCTTCGCGGCATAGGCGAGAGCGTCTTCGGGGTCAATGGAACCGTCAGTCGTAATTTCAAGTTCCAGGCGGTTGAAATCGGTACGCTGTCCAACGCGGGTATCGCTGATGTGCATAGCGACCTTCTGCACCGGGTTGAAGTTGGCGTCCATGGCGATCACACCAATCGGAGCGTCCTTGTCCTTCAATTCATCGGCGGTGACGTAGCCACGACCGCAGGAGATCTTCACATCCATAGACAGAGAAGCGTTGCCGTTCAATGTCGCGATATGGACATCCGGAGTCAAAATAGTGACGTTCGGATTGTCCACGAAGTCCTTCGCCGTGACTTCACCGTCACCGGACACGTCCAGGTGAAGGGTTTCGTCGTGGTCGGAGAGGAGCTTCACGCGGATGCTCTTCAAGTTCAGGATAATGTCGGTGACATCTTCCTTGACTCCCGGAATTGTAGAAAATTCCTTTTCTACGCCTTCGATTTTCACGGAGACAATAGCTGCGCCTTGCAGAGAAGAGAGGAGCGTGCGACGGAGGGCGTTGCCGAGGGTGATACCCCAGCCACGTTCTAGGGCTTCTACGACAAACTTGGCGTAGCGGCCGTCTTCGCCGGTCTCAACTTTCTGGAAGCTGCGCGGCATCTGAAGTGATTTCCACATCATTGGCGATACCTCTTTGGATTAGATTCTTCTCTTCTTTTTAGGACGGCAACCATTGTGCGGAATGCCCGTCACGTCTCGAATAGAGAGAACTTCGAGGCCCGCATTCTTGAGAGCACGGACAGCGGATTCACGACCGCCACCAGCGCCCTTCACGCGGACGTCCACCTTACGCATGCCGAGGTCAAATGCCTTGTGGGCAGCAGTTTCGGCGGCGAGCTGAGCAGCAAACGGAGTGCTCTTGCGGGAGCCCTTGAAACCGGAGTTACCGGGCGAGCCCCAAGCGACCACGTTACCGCGAGCGTCGGTGATAGAAACGATTGTATTGTTGAAGGAAGCGAACACGCAGGCGATGCCCTGGACGTCAATACGCTTTTTGCCCTTCTTGACCTTAACTTCTTCAGTAGCGGCTGCGGCCGGAGCTTCAGCAGCGGCAGCAGTTTCCTTGATTTCTTCTTCAGCCACGATGAATCTCCTTACTTCTTCTTGTTAGCCACAGTCTTCTTGGGGCCCTTACGAGTGCGGGCATTGGTGCGGGAACGCTGACCGCGGACCGGAAGTCCCTTGCGGTGGCGAATGCCGCGATAGCAGCCAATATCCTGCAAACGCTTGATGTTCAAGGTAATTTCTGCGCGGAGCTGACCTTCCACAGAGTATTCGTCTTCCAAGAGATGACGAATCTTACCTTGTTCTTCTTCGGTGAGGTCATCGCACTTCTTGTTCTTGTCGATGCCCAGCTGAGCACAGACCTTGTTTGCGGTGAACAGACCGACACCATAGATTGCCGTCAGACCGTACTCGACAGTCTTGTTTTTCGGCAAATCGACACCAGCTATACGTGCCATACGATCTCCTTATCCCTGCTTCTGCTTGTGACGGGGGTTCTTCGAACAGATGATGCGCAATACACCCTTGCGACGGATGATCTTGCAGTTTTCACATCTGGGTTTGATGGAGGCTTTGATTTTCATAGGTTTGACCTTCTTTGAAAATACCTATTACTTGTAACGGTAAGTGATTCTCCCACGATTGAGGTCGTAGGGAGAGATTTCTACCAACACTTTATCGTCCGGCAAAATTCGGATGAAATGCCGACGCATCTTTCCTGAAACATGGGCGAGGATCTCGTGACCATTTCCGAGCTGCACTCGGAAGAACGCGTTCGGAAGTGCTTCCAACACAACGCCTTCTACTTGAATGCCTTCTTCTTTAGCCACTAAGATGCCATCCTGCCGCGAATGCGGCCTTGCTTCAAGAAACCTTCATAATTCTTGGTATGCAACTGGGCTTCG
The DNA here is from genome assembly GCF_900141705.1 of Fibrobacter sp. UWP2. Lineage (NCBI taxonomy): Bacteria > Pseudomonadati > Fibrobacterota > Fibrobacteria > Fibrobacterales > Fibrobacteraceae > Fibrobacter > Fibrobacter sp. UWP2. Next base: position 10,350 of record NZ_FQYM01000019.1, on the reverse strand, counting down.
AGTTGACGAAGCGTATCCAGAGCAACACCGACCACGATCAAGACCGAGGTGCCCCCAATATAGAAACTCATATTGAGTGCGGCTTTCAAATGGAGCGGTCCGACGCTAATAAAAGCGAGGTACAGAGAGCCCGGAAGTGAAATCCTGGTCAAAATATGGTCAATGTATTCTGCCGTCTGCTTACCCGGACGGATCCCCGGAATAAACCCACCGGACTTCTTCAGGTTTTCGGCAATGTCGTTAGGGTTGTACTGGATTGCCGTGTAGAAGTAGGTGAAGAATATAATGAGGAGGGCATCGGCTACACTGTAGCTGATGTGTCCCGGAATGAACGCAGTGGCAAAAGCCTGCATAGCAGACACGTTCGGGAACCACGATGCAATCATTGCTGGAATGAACATGATGCAGCTTGCGAAGATCACGGGAATCACGTTAGCGGTATTCACCTTGAAGGGCAAATAGCTGGACTGACCACCCATAACCTTGTTTCCGACGGTCCTGCGAGGACTTTGGAGTGGAATGCGACGGGTCGCCTGCTCCACGAAGACGATGAATCCGACAATCACGACCACGATAGCCAAGATAAAGATCTCGATGGCGAGCGGTTGGATGCCTTCCTTCAACATTTCCGTTTCTGCCAAGACGGCCCGCGGAAGGCCGCCGACGATACCGGCGAAGATAATAAGAGAAATACCGTTACCCACACCGTGAGAGGTGATCTGTTCGCCGAGGTACATCACAAACACCGTACCTGCGGTGAAGGTCAGGGTAGCGAGTAAACGGAAGCCGATGTTGCCGGCGCCAGTCGCGAAATCGTCCGCAAGGGCCGATACACCGACACCGGAAGCAGTCGTCACCTTAAGGGAGGAAAGCCACACAGAAATGCCCCATCCCTGCAAGGCGGAAAGAACCACCGTGAAGTAACGGGTGTACTGGTTCAGCTTCGCACGGCCTTCCTGACCTTCCTTCTGAAGCATCTGGATGGCGGGAATAACGGAGCCCATCAACTGAATGATGATGCTCGCGCTAATGTACGGCATGATACCCAGGGCGAACACGGTCGCTTTAGCAAACGCACCGCCCGTGAAAGAGTCATACAGGCCGAACAAGTTGTTCGAGTTTTTGAAGTACTCTGCCAAAACGGCAGCGTTCACTCCAGGGATGGTGATGTGGGCACCAATACGGTACACGATGAGGATGGCAAGCGTAAAGAGCAACTTCTTACGCAAGTCCTCGATCTTGAACGCATTGATGAACGCATCGATAGCTTTCTTGAGAGCTTCCATTAGATGATCTCGACTTTGCCGCCAGCAGCTTCAATGGCAGCCTTTGCCTTTTCGCTGATAGCGTTAACCTTTACATTGATGGCCTTTTCGATGGTACCGAATGCGAGCACCTTGACGGGACGATCGATATCCTTGATGAGGCCCTGGTCGAACATAGCCTGTGCGTCGAACTCAGTCACGCTGGTAGCAGCGAGGCGCTTGATATTCACGATCTGGAATTCAATGCCGGCATGCTTGAAGCCGCGCTTCGGAATACGACGGTGGATCGGCATCTGGCCGCCTTCGAAGGCGACACGACCGGCCTTAGCGCTCTTACGAGCACCGGCACCCTTCTGGCCACGGCCAGCGGTGGTGCCCCAGCCGGAACCCGGGCCACGACCGATACGCTTGCGGCCCTTGCCCTTGGCAGCCTTGCCAGGATTGAGAGTATTCAGTTCCATCTTAAATCTCCTCGACCTTGACCATGTCGGCCACGGCATTGATCATGCCCTGGATGGCGGGGGTCAGATTGTGTTCAACAGTTTGACCGATCTTGCGGAGACCGAGTGCAGCCACGTTGGCGCGGTGCATCGGAAGGCGACGAACGGTACCCTTGATCAAAGTAATACGAACTTTCTTCATTTTGTATTACTCCTTAGGCTTCGAAACCGCGCAACTTGGCGCAGTCCTGTTTGTTCTTCTGAGAAAGCAGGCCTTCCAAGCAAGCGCTGACAACAGTGCCCGGATTGGAGGAGCCGTGAATCTTTGTGAGGATGTTGCGCACACCGGCGAGTTCGAGAACAGCACGGGCAGCAGCACCTGCGATAACACCGGTACCAGGAGCGGCCGGCATCAAAAGGATGCGGGTAGAGCCACTCTTGACTTCGATGTCATGAGGAATGGTGCCGTCCAAAAGCTGGACTTCGACAATGTTGCGCTGGGCAGCTTCGGTACCCTTGCGGATAGCTTCGGAAACTTCCTTAGCCTTACCGATACCAACGCCGACCTTGCCGTTCTTGTTGCCAACGACAACGAGAGCGCTGAAGGACATACGACGGCCACCCTTGACAGTCTTGGAGCAACGGTTGATGTGTACAACCTTGTCTTCAAATTCAGAAACTTGAGCTTCGCGTTCCAAAGTGTACCTCTTAGAATTTGAGTCCGCCTTCACGAGCTCCCTCAGCGAGAGCCTGAACGCGACCGTGATAGATGTAACCGCCGCGGTCGAAGACCACGGATTCAATGCCCTTGGACTTGGCGACTTCGGCAACCTGGAGACCGAGCTGCTTAGCCTGCTCCGTCTTCGTCATCTCGCCGAACTTGCCCTGGAATTCCTTGGCAGTCGTGGAGAGCTGAACGAGAGACTTGTTGCTTTCGTCATCGACAATCTGGGCGATCATGTGAGACAAGGAACGGCGAACAGCCAAACGAGGGCATTCTGCAGTTCCGACAACAGACTTGCGCACACGTTCGTGGCGTGCGATTCTGGACTGGATTCTTTTTTTAGCGATTGCAGTCATAGTTTACCCTTATTTACCTGTCTTCTTACCTTGCTTACGACGGACGATTTCGCCTTCGTACTTAATGCCCTTGCCCTTATACGGTTCAGGACGACGGTACTTGCGGATTTCCGCGGCAGCCTGGCCAACCTTCTGCTTGTCGATGCCGGAGATCGTGATCTTCAGCGGGTCAACAGCCTTCAATTCGACGCCTTCCGGAGCCTTGAAGATAACCGGGTGGGAGAAACCGAGAACGAGGTTCAGGTCCTTGCCCTTCTGCTCGACGCGGTAGCCCACGCCAACGATTTCCAGAGTCTTCTGGAAGCCCTTGGTCACGCCTTCGACCATGTTGGCCACGAGAGCGCGAGTGGTGCCGTGCATAGCGCGGGTGAACTTTTCATCGTTCGGACGGCTGAAGGAAAGCTGATCGCCTTCGAGCTTGATCTGGATCAGTTCATGAACTGTAGTCTCGAGCTTGCCCTTGGGACCTTCAACCTTGATGTTTTGACCATTGACGGCGACTTTAACGCCAGCCGGGATATTGATAATAGCTTTTCCGATACGGGACATCTTCTACCTCACCAGACCTTTGCGAGGACTTCACCACCCACCTTCTGTTCGCGGGCTTCGTGGTCGGTCATCACGCCTTTTGATGTGGAGATAATGGCATAGCCGAGGCCGTTACGGACACGCGGGAGCTTGGCCACGTCAACATAGTGACGAAGACCCGGTGTAGAAACGCGCTGGATGCCTTGAATTGCAGAAGCGCCCTTCGTGTAACGGAGCAAGATCTTGAGAACACCTTGCTTGCCGTCATCGACGACGACGAACTTCTTGATGAAACCTTTTTCCTGCAGAACGCGAGCGATTTCACGCTTCAGGTTGCTGGCAGGGATGTCCACCACGGGCAACTGAGCCTTGGAGGCGTTGCGGATGCGGGTGAGCATATCGGCGATTGTATCTGTCATTGCCATTTGTACTCTCCTTACCAGGACGACTTAGTGATACCGGGGATTTCGCCGGCGAGTGCCATTTCGCGGAAGCAAATACGGCAAAGGCCAAAGCGGCGCATAAAGGCGTGCGGCCTACCGCAACGCTTGCAACGGTTATACCCACGAACGGTATACTTCGGGGTACGCTTGCATTTTTCAATCATTCTTCTGCTTGCCATGGTATTACCTTACTTACGGAAGGGGAGTCCAAGTTCTTCGAGCAGGGCACGGCCTTCGTCATCCGTCTTGGCGGAAGTCACAAAGGAGATGTCCATACCGAACGTACGGGAGATCTTGTCGATGTCGATTTCGACGAAGATCGTCTGTTCTTTGATGCCGAGGGTGAAGTTGCCCATGCCGTCAAAGCCACGACGAGCGAGGCCACGGAAGTCGCGGACACGCGGAAGGTCGATGTTGATGAAACGGTAGAGGAAGTCCCACATGTTGTCACCGTGGAGGGTGACCTTGGCACCGATGCCGATGCCTTCGCGGAGGTGGAACTGGGCAATTGCCTTCTTGGCATTCGTAACGATTGCCTTTTGACCGGTGATCGCGGTGAGGGTATCCACGGCTTCGTCCAGAATCTTGCGGTTCTGGGAAGCTGCGCCAACGCCCATGTTCACGACAATCTTTTCGAGACGCGGAATCTGCATCACGTTCTTGTAGGCAAACTTTGCTTGCAAGGCCGGAACGACTTTTTCGAGATAAAATTGCTTCATCTGGTTCATAGTTACACAGCCTTTCCAGTCTTGACACTGGTGCGGACGCCCTTCTTGCCCTTTTCGCGAACGATACGGGTACGAACAGGCGTATTGCCTTCGAGAAGCATCACGTTGGAAATATCAATCGGCATTTCCTTTTCGATGATGCCGCCAGTTTGGTTGGTCTGGCTCGGCTTCTCGTGACGCTTGCAGACGTTAACGCCCGAAACGGTCACCTTGCCGGCCTTGACACTGATCACGGTGCCGGTCTTGCCTTTGTTGGCGCCGGAAATCACCTTGACGTTATCATTCTTTTTGATGTTAGCCATTACAGAACCTCAGGTGCGAGGGAGATGATCTTCATGTAATTCTTTTCGCGGAGCTCACGAGCCACCGGTCCAAAAATACGGGTTCCACGCGGTTCGCCATCCTTGGTGATGAGAACCACAGCGTTGTCCGAGAAACGAATGAACGTTCCGTCCGGACGGGAGATTTCTTTGCGTGTGCGCACGACGACGGCGTCGGCCACGGAACCCTTCTTCACCTTGCTCTGGGGGATAGCGTCTTTAACGGCTACCTTGATGACATCACCGATGCTAGCATAGCGACGGTTTGTGCCACCCAAAACACGGATGCAGGCGACTTCCTTGGCTCCACTGTTGTCAGCCACGACGAGTCTGGTTTCTTCTTGAATCATAATTCGCCTTACTCCAGGAGTTTACTTCTTCTTTTCCACAATGCGGACGAGGCGCCAGCGCTTCGTTGCAGAGAGGGGACGAGTTTCCATGATTTCGACCAGGTCACCTTCACCGGCTTCGTTGTTTTCATCGTGAGCCTTGAGTTTCTTGGTCGTAGTCATGATTTTGTTGTACATCGGGTGACGCTTGCGGTTTTCAACCTCAACCGTGATAGTCTTGTCCATCTTATTGGACGTGACAACACCCTGCTTGACTTTACGAAGGTTTCTATCCATTTCCTGCTCCTGCCGGCTTATGCCTTGGCCTTTTCGCTGAGGATGGTCTTGATACGGGCGATATCCTTGCGGGTCGTCTGGATCAAAGAGGGTTTTTCCAAATTACCGAGCTTCGCAGTCATGCGGTAATTGAATAAATCGAGATTCAACTGAGCCAGTTTTTCCTTGAGCTGGTCAACGCCCAGTTCTTTCAATTCACGTGCTTTCATTAGATCTCCGATTCTTCGATGATTTTAACTTTAAGCGGGAGCTTCTGCGCTGCCACATGGAGAGCTTCCAGTGCAAGATCGCGTTCGACACCGCCCATTTCAAAGATGATGCGACCCGGGAGGATCACGGCTGCCCAGAATTCCACAGCGCCCTTGCCCTTACCCATACGGGCTTCGGCAGGGTGACGGGTTACCGGCTTGTCGGGGAACACACGGATCCACACGCGGCCACCACGCTTGATCTTACGAGTCATAGCGATACGAGCCGCTTCGATTTGGCGAGCCGTCAGCCAGCACTTTTCAAGAGCCTGAATGCCAAATTCGCCAAAGGCCATGGTATTGCCGCGGGAGGCAACACCCTTCATGCGGCCTTTCATCTGCTTACGATGTAATGTTCTTTTAGGACTCAGCATAATTACTTCTCTCTCTTGTTGTCGGACATGACGTCCTTGCCAATCTTTTCACCGTGCATGACCCACACCTTGATACCGATGGCGCCATAGACGGTCTTAGCAATGGAGGTTGCGTAATCGATGTCAGCACGGAGAGTGTGCAGAGGCACGCGGCCTTCGGCATACTTTTCGACGCGGGCAATTTCGGCACCACCAAGGCGGCCACCGCACTGCACCTTGATTCCTTCCACACCGAGGCGCATGGCGCTCTGGATGGCGCGCTTCATAGCGCGGCGGAAAGAAATACGCTTTTCGAGCTGACGAGCGATGTTTTCGGCCACGAGCTTGGCATCCGTTTCCGGGCGCTTGATTTCGTGGACGCTAATATAGATTTCTTTACCGGTGAGGAACTGGAGTTCGCCCTTGACGCGTTCCAATTCTTCGCCCTTCTTACCGATAACGATACCCGGGCGGGCGGTAAAGAGGTTGACGTTCACCTTCTTGACGGTGCGTTCGATGCCGACCTTGGAGAGGGAGGCATGTTCAAAACGCTTCATCAAGTAGCGACGGAGCACGATGTCTTCGTAAAGAAGATCGGCAAAATTGTCTTCGGCATACCACTTGGATTCCCAACCGCGGATTACGCCAAGACGAAGACCATTAGGATGAGTTTTGTGACCCATTGTTATTTCTCCTTGTCTGCGACAATGACGGTGATGTGGGAAAGCGGCTTTTCGATACGGAAAGCGCGACCCTGGGAACGCGGATGAATACGCTTCATGATCGTGCCGCCATCAGCAGTGATGGTCTTGACCACGAGTTCTTCTGCGGTTACCGGAGCTGCGGACTTCTGCTTGAAGTTGGCCACTGCGGACTTGAGGGCGTTTTCGACGAGCGGAGCACCCTTGGTCTGCGTGTGGAGAATGGAGAGCATGGCGAAGGCTTCATCAACGCGCTTGCCACGGACCAAGTCCACGACGCGGCGGAGCTTGCGCACACCGTAACGGACGTTTTTCACTTTAGCTACAGCTTGCATTATTTGCCTCCAGCAGCAGTTTCGGTCTTGCGGTGACCCTTGAACGTACGGGTCATGGAGAATTCACCCAGCTTGTGACCGACCATGTTTTCAGAAACATAGACCGGCACGAACTGCTTGCCGTTGTACACGGAAAAAGTGAGTCCGACCATATCCGGAACGATTGTGGAACGACGGGACCAGGTCTTGATCGGCTGCTTCTTGTCGGAGCTAGCCATAGCCTGGGCTTTGCTGAGAACGTGGGAATCCACGAACGCACCTTTCTTAAGGGATCTCGACATGAATTAGGCCCTCTTCTGACGACGACGTACGATGTACTTATCGGTACGCTTATTGTTACGAGTTTTGGCACCCTTAGAGTTCTTACCCCAAGGAGAGCACGGATGACGACCACCAGAGGTACGTCCTTCACCACCACCAAGCGGGTGGTCGACCGGGTTCATCACGACACCGCGGACAGACGGACGCTTGCCGAGCCAGCGAGAGCGGCCAGCAGAGCCCGAGGATTCATTCATGTGATCGATATTGGAAACCTGACCGACAACAGCGAGGCAGTCTTCGGAGATGAGGCGAACTTCGCCACTCGGAAGGCGGACCTGGCAAAGCTTGCCGTCCTTGGCAACGAGTTCTGCAGCAGCGCCAGCGGAGCGGACGAGCTGAGCACCCTTACCGGGCTTCATTTCGATGTTGTGGATCAAAGTGTTCAGCGGAATGTTGCGAATCGGAAGGGCGTTACCGACACGGAATTCGGCGCCTTCGCCAGCATTGAGCACGTCACCGACCTTGATGTCGGCCGGAGCCACGATGTAGGCACGCTTGCCGTTCACGTACTTGACGAGAGCGATGCGAGCGGTACGGTTCGGATCGTATTCGATTGTTTCGACAGTGCAGGGGATGCCGGCATACTGGCGCTTGAAATCGATAAGACGATACAACTTCTTGTGACCACCACCGCGACGGCGGGAGGTGATTTCACCAACGTTATTGCGGCCGGAGCTGCGCTTGATACCTTCGGTAAGCGGCTTGTACGGCTTATCGGCAGTGATTTCCTTGCGGTCACCAATCTGCTTGTAACGCAGCGTCGGGGTAAGAGGGCGATAAGATTTCAGACCCATGATTATACTCCTTCGAACTCGGCAATCTTTTGCCCGGCCTTAAGTGTGATGTAGGCCTTCTTCCAGTTGGACTTCTTGCCAGCGGCAGCACCCATGCGGACGCGCTTGATCTTGCCGCGGTTGATCAAAGTATTGACCGAGGAGACCTTGACGTCAAAGCGCTTTTCGATGGCAGCCTTGATGTCTTCCTTGGTAGCGTCCATGGCTACACGGAACACGTACTTGCGCACGCCAGTCTTCGGATTCACCATATTGCGGGTGGTTTCTTCGGTCACGTGCGGAGCAACGAGGATTTCACGAATTTCTTTCATTAGCGGCCTCCTTCAAGCTCTGCGAGAGCAGCCTGAGAGATGACAACATTGTTGGCACGAACGACGTCGTAGGTGTTCACGTCTTCGACGCGAGCGCAACGGCACCAAGGAATGTTGTTGGAAGAGAGGTACAAGTTCTGATCCTTGACGCTAACGATAAAGAGAACGTTGCGCTGTTCAATACCAGACTTGGTAAGAACGGCAAGCAAGTCCTTGGTCTTGGGGGCATTGAAGCTGAGGGCTTCGAACACCTGCACCTTGCCTTCGGCAGCCTTGGCAGCGAGGGCAGAGTGGAAAGCGATCTTCTTGACCTTCTTGTTCACCTTTTCAAAGTAGTCATGGGACTTGGGACCGTGAGCCTTGGCACCGCGAACCCACACAGCGGAGGTGTTCTGACCGGAGCGGGCGCGACCCGTGCCCTTTTGCTTCCACGGCTTCTGGCCACCGCCACTGACTTCAGACTTGGTCTTAGTCTTTGCGGTGCCCTGACGGTTGTTGTTCAAGATAGCCTTGATATGCAAGTACATGCAGACCTTGTTGACTTCTTCGTCGAACATAGCCGGGAGTTGGATATCATTCTTAAAATCGCCTGTTGCAGCGAAAAGCTTTGCACTAGCCATTAGTCTTTCCTCACCACGATAATGCTGTTCTTCGGGCCCGGAACTGCGCCGCGGACGAAGATCAGGTTGCGGTCGCCGTCAACCTTGACGACCTGGAGGTGCTTGACGGTCACTTTCTTGTTGCCGTATTGACCAGGCATACGCTTGCCCGGGAACACGCGACCCGGATAGGAGTGAGCGGACGTACCACCCGGTTCGCGCATGTTGTGCGTACCATGGGAACGAGGACCGCTGTGGAAACCGTGGCGCTTGATGGCACCAGAGAATCCGTGACCCTTGGAAATGCCAGAGACATTCACCATCTTGGCATCGGCGAAATCGGCGGCGCCGAATTCCTTGCCAACCGGCCAGGATTCGAGATCCGCTTCATCAAATTCGGCGAGGTGTTCACGAACAGCAACATCAGCCTTCTTGAAGTGGCCGAGCTCTGCCTTGTTGGCACGCTGTTCTTTTTTAAGACCAAAGCCGATCTGGACAGCAGTGTAACCGTCCTTTTCTTCTGTCTTGTGGGAAACGACCACGCACGGACCGGCTTCGAGAACCGTGACAGGGACGCATTCGCCCTGTTCCGTGAACACTTGGGTCATTCCCAACTTCTTTGCGAGAATACCGTTCATTGTTATTAGACCTTAATTTCGACTTCGACACCAGCCGGCAAGTCAAGTTTCATGAGGGAATCAACAGTTTGCGGCGTAGCATCGAGGATGTCGATCAGACGCTTGTGCGTACGAGATTCAAACTGTTCACGAGAAGTCTTGTTGATATGCGGAGAGCGGAGCACCGTATATTTCTGGACTTTCGTCGGGAGAGGGATGGGGCCCGCGATACGGGCGCCCGTTTGCTTAGCTGTATTCACGATGTCTTGAGCAGAGCGATCGATCATACGATGATCGAAGCTCTTCAAGCGAATACGGATGCGTTCACCAGCCATGATTATTCCTTACTTGATGATTTCGGTTACAGAGCCAGCACCAACAGTACGGCCACCTTCGCGGATAGCGAAGCGGAGCTGCTTTTCCATGGCGATCGGGGCGATGAGGTTCACGTGGATCGTGACGGTGTCACCCGGGGTCACCATTTCGACGCCTTCGGGCAACTGGATAGTGCCGGTCACGTCGGTGGTGCGGAAGTAGAACTGCGGACGGTAGCCGTTCATGAACGGCGTGTGGCGGCCACCTTCGTCCTTCGTGAGGACGTAGATCTCGGCCTTGAATTCGGTATGCGGAGTCACGGACTT
>NZ_FQYM01000018.1 GCF_900141705.1 Fibrobacter sp. UWP2 | reverse complement strand
AAAAGAGCATGAAACTACTTGACAATGAAGCGCTAATAGCCTAGATTTACACCAGTTGGAGACCTGGATTTTCAACTAAAAAAGGGACAAATTCGGGCCGCGATGGTGATATCAGAATGGGTGAGGAGTTTAATAATTCTAAATGTCTTCTCCACATAGCCCAGCGATGCATAGGTGCCTTTGAAGGTGGCTCTTACCGTCGCCGTGCCAGCATTCGTATTATTTGTGTAGGAATATACATAGTCCGTGCCTTTGGTGAGGTTGAGCGAGCCGGCTATGACGAGCGGCTCGGGGGTGATTTCGCTGCCTGTGTAGGTCTGGTCGGGAATATCAGCAATCACTGGTTTCTGTACAATAAGTCTGCGATTACCGTCCTCGCCGATGGTGAAGTAGTCGGCCTTGCTTTCGGTCACATCGGTTGTTTCATGCATATAGACGATGCTCTCGCTGATGCTCGATGCGTCAACCATGTCGATGTCATCGTAAATGGTGATAGTACCGACAACTGTGTTGCCATAGGAATAAGCACCACCTTTTCCGATACCGCTGCCTGGAAAGTATTGATTTGTTCCTCCTATTGCGGTTACCGTTCCGCCCTTGATGGTGATGTTTCCGATTGTAGCCGTATTGTCTGTTCCGTTACCATAGCTCACGCCTGTACCAATACCAGCACCCATGTCATGGCCGGTTGCCGTGATGTTTCCGCCCTCGATGACAATATCGCCACCCGTAGCGTCCACATCCCACGCACGGTTCAGACCGATACCAGCTGCATCACTTCCGCCTGTTGCATTCAGCGAGCCGTTGCCCTTGATGGTGAGCGTAGTGCCTGAACCGCCGACCTGAATGCCCGCCATATTTGTTGCTCCACTCACGCTGTTCGTGCCGACGAGGGTAATCTCCGCTGTTCCAGAGCATACGATGCCGCCGCTGATGGTAACATCGCTTAGCGTAATCTTTGCTCCGTTGGCAATCGTCACCGTGCCTGATGTCAAACCTGTCAGCACGTCACCGTTCTGTGCCTCATAGCTCTCGCTGCCGGAAAGAGTCTTGTTTGTTGCCCATGCACTTGATACAAGAGCGGTTAAGAGTAACATCGCAAGAAATTTGAAACTTTTCATATTCTATCCAACGAAAAATGATATCGCAAAAATAGATAAAATGTGACTGTTTTTTTACAAATGTTAAAAACTGCATACAGATTATTATAGGGGTGTAATCCGGTCAAATTCATCAAGTTCGTCAGCGAAATAACCAAGAAAGTCGATGTTTTTGACAATATTTCGTGTTTTTGTACTTGTAAATGCAAAATATCTAGTTTTTATGCGTTTGTAAATACAGAATATTGACTTTTTGTCAAGAATGAAGTATATTTAAACCATGAACGGCAAAATTTCAAGAATTATCGCAGAGGATGTTTCCCGCAAGTTTTTTAAGGGTAAGGTTATCGTTGTTTACGGTCCGAGGCAGAGCGGCAAGACGACCCTTATCAAGGAACTGCTGCGAGAAATGGCTGTTTCGCCCGTATTTTTGAATGGCGACGATGATTTGGATGTCCATTATTTTGATACGGTGACGGCCAGTCGCTGGACTCAGTTGATGGGCGAAAAGAAGGTTGTTTTTATCGACGAAGGTCAAAAGATTCAGAACCTGGGGCGTGCGGTAAAGCTGCTTGTAGATTCCCGCGACGATGTTCAAGTGGTGATTACCGGGTCAAGTTCGTTCACCTTGGCAAATTCCGTGGAAGAACCCTTGACTGGGCGCAAATTTGAATACAGGTTGTTTCCGTTGAGTTATGCGGAACTTGCTAAGCACTTTGGATTTTTGGAAGAATCAAAAAAATTGGAGCTGCGCCTTGTTTACGGGAGCTACCCTGAAGTCGTGACAAATGAGGACGGCGTCAAAGAAACGCTCAAGATGCTTGCGGACAGCTACCTGTATCGAGATTTGATGCAGTACGAAGGAATTCGAAAACCAGCGGTGCTTGAAAAATTGCTGCGAGCGGTGGCCCTGCAGGTGGGCAGCGAAGTCTCTTACAACGAATTGGCCGGACTCATCGGTGTATCACGAACTCTTGTGGAATCGTATCTGAAAATATTGGAGCAGGCGTTTATCATTTTCCCGCTGACATCGTATTCGAACAACTTGCGCAACGAAATCAAGAAAGGCGTAAAGTATTACTTCTGGGATAACGGAATCCGCAATGCCGTACTGAACGATTTTACGCCCGTGCCGCAAAGGAACGATATCGGGGCACTTTGGGAAAACTACGCCATCAGTGAACGCATGAAAAGGAACGCCTACAACCGCGCAGATGGACTCCCTTATTTTTGGCGGACAACCGACCAGATGGAAGTCGATTACCTCGAAGTCTGCGGCTCAAAAATCAAGGCGTTCGAATTCAAGTGGAACCCCAAAAAGAAAAGCCGCGTCACCAAGGCGTTTACCAATCGATACCCTGAAGCCGAGGTGGAAACTATTACGCCGGAGAATATTGCAGAATGGGTGGGGTAATGCCTCCCGTCCAAAAGAAATCGATGTATGTTTTTTTCCTAAATTAGAGATGATATGAAAAGTTTCAAATTTCTTGCGATATTACTCTTTGCCGCACTTGCGTCGAGTGCGTGGGCTAGGACGGTAATTATTGATGCCGAAAATCAGACCATTAGCGATGCTACAACTTGGGAAGATGTCACGGTCATCTTTGCGGGGGATGGCTCGGTTACCTATAGTAGCCGAATCACCATCAGTGGCTCTGTCAAGCCTTTTTATATAGCTGCGTGGTTATTTCCGAAAAACTGCGGTTCTGCTGCGGTTTTGACCTCGGCTCTGTCACACCAGACTGTATGGTTGCAAGAACGCTGCGGAAACCAAAAATGACCAAAATAGCCTAAATTCTGCAATTCCGTAGTGAATAAACAGCTTCGGAGGGGCTTACGAAACCGACATTTTTTGCTATGGCAACGGAACCGTATAAAATGACTTGACATTGGCCCATAAAGAGTGTATATTTGTGCAGTAGCACAAGAGTGCACGCTTTTTAATGGAGTTCAAATGATCGAGCGGATTCGCGGAATATTAATAGAAAAAACACCCACGTTCGTGGTCGTGGAATGCGGTGGCGTCGGTTACGGCATCAACATTTCCGCCTACACTGCAGGCAAACTGCCCGAAACCGGAACCGAGGTCACGCTCTACACCAACCTCGTGGTACGCGAAGACTCCATGACGCTCTTCGGCTTTGCCGACACCACCGAAAAAAGCATATTCCTGATGCTCCTCGACGTGAACGGAGTCGGTCCCAAAATGGCACAGCGTATTTTGAGCGGCGTGACTCCAGCAGACTTACTGAACATGATTGCCAGCGACAACAAGGCGGCTCTCGGCAAAATCAAGGGCCTCGGCAAAAAGACCTGCGAGCAGATGACCCTCACCCTTAAAGAAAAGGCGGGCACCATGCTGCAGGGGCTCGGCAACGTCGAAGGGAGCGGCATCACCTCCATCGGGGCGCTTACCGGGGCAAAGCTCGAGGCTGTTTTGGCCCTGCACACTTTGGGAGTCAAGGATCCCGCCGCCGAAAAGGCCGTTGTAAAGGCCGCCGAAACGCTGGGTGATTCCGCCGACGCGGCCACACTTATCCCCGAAGCACTTAAGTATCTTTAAACCATGGACGAACAGAGAATCATATCCCCGCAAAAGACCGCCTTTGACGACAACGACGCCGACAAGAACCTGCGCCCGCCCAGCCTGAGCGAGTTCACAGGCCAAGCCGACATCAAAGAAAGTCTTTCCATTGCCATCGAGGCCGCCCGCCACCGCGGCGACGCCCTGGACCATTGCCTGTTCGCAGGCCCTCCGGGGCTCGGCAAAACAACTCTCGCAGGGATTATCGCCAAGGAGATGGGCGTCAACATCCATATCACAAGTGGTCCCGTTCTCGAAAAGGCGAGCGACCTGGCAGGGCTCCTCACTAGCCTCCAAGAAAACGATGTGCTGTTCATCGACGAAATCCACCGCTTGAACCGCGTAGTCGAAGAATACCTCTACCCTGCCATGGAAGACTTCAGGCTCGACATTATGCTAGACTCCGGTCCAGCCGCCAGGAGCGTGAACCTCCCGCTAAAGCATTTTACGCTCGTCGGTGCCACGACCAGGAGCGGCCTCCTCACTGGACCGCTGCGTGACCGCTTTGGACTGCAGTACAGACTGGAACTTTACGGCGAAAGCGACATCGTGAAAATTTTAATGCGCAGCGCCAAAATTCTTGGAATCGAACTGACCGAAGATGCCGCCAAGATTCTCGGAGGCCGCTGCCGCGGTACGCCACGCGTGGCGAATCGCGTGCTACGTCGCTGCAGGGACGTGGCACAGGTCCGTGGCACGGGCGTCATCGACATCCAGGCGGCAAGCAAAACACTCGACATGCTCGGCATCGACAGCGAGGGGCTCGACCCCACCGACCGCAAAATCCTCTCGATGATCATCGACAAGTTCAACGGAGGGCCTGTGGGCATCGGCACCATCGGTGCCGCCATGGGCGAAGAATCCGACACCCTCGAAGAAGTCTATGAACCCTACCTGATTCAAAAGGGTCTGCTGAGCCGCACCCCACGCGGGCGCATTGCCACGCAAAACGCCTACCGCATGCTGCACAAAGAAATCCCGCGCAACTACGCCGGCAACCCGAGCGACCAAATCGAACTGTTTTAAAGGAATCGCCAAAAGCTTTAGCGGTATTCCGGGGCAATCGTCATGACAAGATTGACGCCGTGCAAACCGTGGAAGCCAAACTGCACGCGGAACCAAAACATGTCAGGCCGGCGCACGCGCACACCAAAGCCCCAGGAATTGTAGTAACGTTCAAAAGACCAATCGTCAATCTCAGGGGCATGCAAGGCGTATTCATCGAACAGCACGCCATCCACAAAGCGGTCCACTGGCCAACGATACTCCATGCTGAATCCCATCACATGGTAATTCGAGAACTGGTTGCTGTAGCCACGCATGGGGAACCGGTTATTCACGTAGGGGAACGCATTGAACGGAGCCTCGCCTTTCTCTACTTCCCAAACATTGATCATACGGAACTGGAACGCCAGAACGCGCCTTTCAAACAACGTTGTCTTCACATTATCGGGGTGCCAAATACGGAGGGCGTCATCCCAGTTGAAATCCGTATAAAATCGTCTATTTTCACGAGCTTCTTTTGGGCTCATGTGAAAATTCCCCGCCTTGCCCAAGTAAATGTACTGCTGGTAAACAAATTCCGTCCTAAAGAAGTTGTGATTCGCCCCATCGTCGTCATAGATGTTGTTCTTATGGACACCCGTAAACTCGTATTCATCGTAGTCCATGCCGCTATACGCACCAACCATGACATAGCGCCCACTCAAACTGATTCGACTGCCCTTTGTGGGAGCAAACGGGTAATCCAGGTTGTCGAACAAAAGCGAAAGTTCCAAGGGAACCTGGTATTCGTGCTGGTACAGGCCCCTTGCCGTAATAGGGAATTCTTCGCTTACCAAAATGGAATCAGCCGATTTGGTGGGCAAGCTGGCATCATTAAAGCGGTAACCAATGGAACCCGTCAAATTCAAGTGTCTGGAACTCGTCAATGGGGCACTCAATCGCCAACTCAGGTTGATTGAGGAATCCGGCTGTACATACGCATTTTTGGTTCCGGGAACCACAAATACCGCGTCGCTATCCCAGTATTGCTGGTAACGGAAGGCTCCGTAAAGCGGAAGCCCCAGAATTCCCTGCTTGGTGTAGCGGAAGGAAAAATACCAGTCGCCATTGGCAAAAAACTGCGGCTCCAAAACCAGGTAGTCCCTAGAGAGCAAAAGACTGCGATGGCGGTAATTCGCACCGAGCATCGTCGATGAACCGGGTTTGAGGTTCATCACCGGGTAAATCAAAATGTTGCGGTTCTCGCCAAAAGTGATGAGGTCCACCGACTTCTCTATGACGCCATTGTCGAATGCATAGTGGATTGGCTGCGCCACAGGGTAAACCAGAACGCCGAACACCGGTTGAACCACATGGACAAACGGCCAGGCCAAAACATCACGCCAGCCAATGGACGAGGCTGTTTCATCCTCGTTTACCGCCCCGGTCGCGTCCCCGTCCGCCTTGGTCGTATCCACGGGAACCTCTTCGGCGAGCGCCGCCGAAAAAGCAAAGAGGAAAACCAAAACGAATTTACAGAACCGATCCATACAATTCCGCCATCACACCTAATTTACTATTAAATTTAATGTTATATTGTTCTTGATGTTTTCGCTAGCGACAAAAATTATCAAAAAACTATCCCGATACCCGTTACCCATTTTGGTAACGAGCCTCGTGCTGGCGGTTTTATCGGCATTTCCCATCAGCAAACTTCATTGGGATTTGCAACTGCAAGATGCAATTTCGGCAAACGAAAGCAATTCTGTAGACTACCATGAAATCGAAAAATACTTCGGAGGACTCGGGAGCCTTACCGTCGTACTGCAGTCCCCCGACAGCCTCAAGAACTACAACACGGCGAGGGACCTGGCAAACCATTTGCAAGGAGACACTCTGGTCCACTTTTTGGAATACCAGACCGATGTAGACTTTTACCGCAAGCACAGCCTGCTATACATTGAGCAAGAAGACCTGGATTCCCTCGAAGATCTCCTGACCGACCTCAAACACGATATGACCATGCGGCACAACCCGCTATTTGTGGACGTGGACGAGGAGGATGGATCTCCCTCCAAGGCAACCACAGACGCCACCAAAATGGACATTGAAAAGCTGGAAGCCAAGTACATCGGCATCATATCGCGAAGCCACGCCAACGCCGACGGCACGATTCGCGTGGTAGACATCTACCCCCGTAAACCACTCTCTGACCTGAACGCCTCACGAAAAATGCTCGCCAACGTAGACGCATTCCTCGAAAACCGAAAGGACATTAGCGTTTACTATACCGGCAAAGTCTACGACACCATTCTCACCGGCAGGACCCTTTTGCCCGAGGCGAAGTTCGCAGGCAAAATGACGGCGCTTTTCATTTTGATTCTCTTCATCGTGCATTTTTACAGGCAGCCCCAGCTCATTCTGGTTTCTGCCTTGCCGGCGACCCTCCCCATTCTCTACACGCTGGCCTTGGCGGGGATCCTTTACGGGAGAATCAACCTTTTCACATTGCTGTTGGCGCTTTTCTTGCCTGGGCAAGCCTGCCAAATCATCACGCATGTGCTGAACCGCTACTTTATCGAGCGCAACAACCAACTGGGACCGCAGTTGAGCATCGAGAGCGCCGTCCTCGGCATTGGCCCCTCCACGGCGGCGAGCGCCTGTATAATGACGGGACTTTACCTCGCGCTCTATTTGGTGCCCATCCAGGGCCTGCAGGAACTGAGCATCCTGGGCGCCATAGGGAGTTTCCTCAACTGGAGCCTCGGCATTTTGCTGACCACCGCCCTGCTGCAGCTGTTCCAGCGCAAAAAGCCTTTCACGGTCAACTCGTTCCGCTTCCAGAGGGAGTACAGCTTCAAGCTGCTCTCGTACCGCATCAACAAGATTTTTATCGCCATCGTCTCGGTAGTGAGCTTTGTCGGTTTCATATACGGCGGGTATGACCTCAAGTTCCTCTATGACTTCAGCGAGACCGAGATCCAGCACGAACGCAACACTGCGGACGCCCTCATTGCCCAGACCGGGTTCCCGCAGTACGACCCCATCATCGTGATGCTCCCCGACAAGGCTGCCGGCGAGGATTTGCTCGAAAACTTCCAAAAATTCCACGACAAAGGGAAGCTCCCCACGCTGGACCGCATCTACACGCTGGCGCAGTTCTCGCCCAGGAACCAGACCGAAAAAAAGCAGACGCTCAAACGCATCCAAAAAATGTTCACTCCTGAATTTTTACAGAGTCTGGACTCCACCAACCTGCGTTCTGTTTCAAAGGTTAACGAAATCCTCTACAACATGGACCTTGACGAAGAGGACGCTCCCGAAGATCTCAAGTTCAAGTTCAGCGACAACCGCGGCAATGCCGGCATTTTCGCCTTCATATTCAGCAACATCGACCCCGACGACGGTCTTGCCTGCAGGCACCTGCAAAGCGACCTCATGAAAATTGAAGGATTCGAGAATCACACGTTCAAGTTCGCCGGGACACCGGTTTTGCGAGCCTCGTTCCTAGACCTGGTCCTCAAGAACCTCGACAAATCCCTCGCCTTGGGATTTATCTTGATCTGGTTCTTTTTGCTGTTGTATTACAACCGTTTCAGCCGATCCATATTCACCTTGTTGCCGTCCTTGTTCGCCATGGGCTGGCTCATATTCCTGCTCCGCATTATGGGAATCGGGCTCTCTGCCTACAGCTCCCTCGCCTTTGTAATCTTGTTCGCCTTCAGCGTCGACGGTTCCCTCCAACTGTGGACCGCCTTCTACGAAAAGCAGGGCGGGACGGCGCTTACCATATTGCAACGTAAGTTTTTCACCGTGAGCGTAAGCCAAACCGCATCGCTCATTGGCACCTATGGGCTTTTGATTTCTTCGCACCCGGGGCTCCGCAGCATAGGACAAATCTGCCTTCTCGGACTCGTTTGCATTTTTGTATCGCAAATGCTGATTTTTCCGCTTATCGCAGGCTCCTTGGACAATTACCGTTTACTTAGACAGAAAAAAAGAAAATGACACGCCCCCTCTCTGAAAGAACCCAAAATATCGCAGCCTCCCTCACGGTCGCCATCGACACCCTCGCCAAGCAGATGATTGCCGAGGGCAAGGACGTGGTGAGCCTTGGCGCGGGCGAACCCGATTTCGCGACGCCCAAGCCCATTTGCGAGGCCGCCTGCAAGGCGATTCACGAAGGCAAGACCCGCTACACGCCCCCCGTCGGCATTCTGGAAGTCCGCAAGGCTGTGAGCGAAAAACTCGCCCGCGAAAACGGGCTCCACTACAAGCCCGAACAAATCATCATGACTAGCGGTGCCAAGCACGCCGTGTTCAACTCCCTCGCGGCCCTGGTGAACCCGGGCGACGAAGTGATTGTGCCCGCCCCCTACTGGGTCACCTACCCCGAACTCGTCAAGTGGCTGGGCGGCAAGCCCGTATTTGTGCAGGGCAAGCGCGAGAACGACTTCAAGATTACCGCCGAGCAACTCAAGGCCGCCTGCAACGAACGTACCAAGGCCATTTTGCTGAACAATCCCTGCAACCCCACCGGTTCCGTCTACAGCAAGCAGGAACTTGCCGCCCTCGCTCGGGTCATTGTCGCCGAAGACATCTACTGCATTTCGGACGAAGTCTACGAATACTTTGTATACGATACCGAGTTCACGAGCGCCGCCGCCTTCGAAGGCATGGAAGAACGCACCATTGTCATCAACGGCTTTTCTAAATCGCACTGCATGACCGGCTGGAGAATCGGCTACAACGCGGCCCCCGCCCCCATCGCCAAAATCATCGGCAAAATCCAGGGGCAGGCGACTCACCACCCGAGCAACATCGCGCAGTACGCCGCCCTCGGGGCGCTTTCGATGGGCATGGAAAGCGTCAACGCCATGCGGGCCGCCTTTAAAAAACGCCGCGACTACATGCTGGAACGCGCCTCCAAGATTCTCAAGACGCCCGCAAACGCACCGCAAGGGGCATTCTACTTGTTCGCCCCCGTTAGTGATTTTTATGGTACAAAAACGCCCTCCGGCAAAACCATCGGGGGGTCCGTTGAACTGTGCCAATACCTGCTCGAGAGCGAGGGCCTCGCCATTGTCCCGGGAGCCGCCTTTGGCGACGACAGCTGCGTACGTTTCTCGTACGCCGCTAGCGACGAGATGCTCCAAAAGGCATGCGACCGCTTTAAAAGAGGCTTGAAGAACCTGGTCTAGTATGTTCCACTTAATCACCCCAGATGCCAGCAAGCCATTTTCGATTGGGCGAAGGGAATCGAGCGATCTCCGGTTCAACGACCTGTTCGTCTCGAGGGACCACGCGACTCTCGAAAAACGCGGGAATGATTGGTTCTTGAAGAACCTCACGAGCAATAGCGTCACCAAGGTAAACGACGAGGACATCGACGAAAAGAAACTCTCGGACGGCGACATCATCGTCATTGGCGTGCGCAGGCTCCGCGTGACACTCAACGAAGGGGAGCTTTCCCTCTTGATTCTGGACCAGAACCAGGATGTGGACACCTACACGCTCACAAGCGACTACACAACCGCAGGCGCCATGAAGGCAAGGCTTGTTGTAGAAGACGGAGACAAGCCCAATTGCGCCGAGATCCTTTGCGGCAAAAAGATTTACCTGAACAACGGAGAAACGGTCCGCGTCAGCGAAAGCGAAGTCACCTTCCGCGACGGGAACCTGCTCGTGGCAAAAATTGCCGCCGGGTTCAACGTGAGCATCAAGAATCTCGACGTTTACGCCGGCAAAAAACGCCTGCTGCAAGACATCAACTTTGAACTCCCCGCGGGCGAGATTCTCGCGATTATCGGGCGCTCCGGGCAAGGCAAGTCCACCCTGCTAAAACTACTCGAAGGGCTTTACACCAAGAACGAGAACAGCGATGTGATTATTGGCGGGCTCGACTACCGCAAAAAGGAGATTCGCGAACGCATCGCCTTCTTGGCACAGGACCCGGCACTCCGCAAGGACCTGACTGTACAGGAGACCATTTTGCATGGTGCCCGCATTGCGATGGACCGCACGGAGTTCGCCGCGACCGCGACCGAGCGGTTCGAAAAGTTCACGGAACTTTTCGGGCTGAGCGAGCGCATCCACAACCGCATTTGCACACTCAGCGGCGGCGAGCTCCGCCGAACCGCCCTGGCGCAAGAGCTCATGGGTTCCCCCGGCCTCATCGTGCTGGACGAACCGCTCTCGGGTTTGGACCCATACAACTCCAAAATCCTCTGCACGCACTTAAAACAGTTGGCCTTCCTCGGGCACACGGTGATACTCACCACCCACAGCTACGAAGCCCTCCGCATCGCAAACAAGGTGCTGGTGCTGCACCAGGGCCACCAAGGTTATTACGGGAGCCCGCAAGGCGCCTACCGCTACTTTAAAACGACCGACCCCGAGGCAATCCTCTCGGGACTCAATGACGAAACCGCCACCCGCTGGAAAGAATCCGCCGACACAAGCGACATCGGGCTTGGCAAGGTCTACTCCGAAGTCCTGTTCCCCAAGGTCTGCCGCAAAGGCTCCTTCTTTTACAGCATGGGCATTACCCTAAAGCAATGGTTCCGCGACAAAGGGAAAATCGCCGCCCTCTTTTTGCAACCCCTCGTCATCGGGTTCCTCTTCTCGCAAATCTTTAGTGCGCAGAGTTCCCTGTGGACAGTCGCCTTTGCGCTCATCCTGTGCGCGAACTGGTTCGCCCTCTCGCTTTCGATACGCGAAATCGTCCAAGAAAAAGAAATATTCAGGAACGAGTTCCGCAAGGGGCAAAAAATCACGCCGGTTCTCCTCGGCAAAGTGCTTCTCCCCTCCATCGCCGCATTCCTGCAAACCGCCGTCGTTTACGCCTTTGTCGCCTACCGGCTCAACATCAATCCCGACATCGCCATGCTCTGTGCCGTATTCGCCTGTACCGTACTCCCCGCCGTGAGCATCGGTCTCCTGGTCAGCTCACTCAGCAAAAATGCAGGCCAGGCAAACGCCTTTTTGCCTCTCCTCATCATTCCGCAGGTGGCTTTGGCAGGCGCCCTCGTGCCGCTCGACCAAATGCTCCCCGTGGGCAAGGCGCTCTCGACCGTCATTTGGTCGCGGTACAATCATAACTCTCTTTTGAACCTGTTTTTGGAGCGCCCAGACGACATCTACAACAAACCAATCGCAGCCGCCCTCGCCCTAGGTTTTTATATTATCACTGCAATAATTCTATACCGGTCTAAAAAAGCAAAATGACAGTTCAAGCAAATAACACATTCCCCCGTTCCTTTAACGACAACTACGAACTGATTGGTCCTTTGGGAAAGGGCGGCATGGGCAATGTCTACAAGGCTCTCGACAAAAAACTCAAGCGCGAAGTGGCGTTCAAAATTTTGGATGCCGCCGCCGACGAAGAGGCCATCCAGAGATTCTACATGGAAGCCCAGGCCATGAAGGAACTGGACCACCAAAACATTGTACACGTTTTTGACTTCGGTAAGCAAGATAACCAGCTTTTTATCGCCATGACCTACGTGCAGGGCTACACCCTCTCGGGCGTTCTGCAAAAGCGGAGCAAACTCCCGTTTGACGCTATCGAGGTCATTATCCGCCAAATCGCCCGCGGCCTTCTTTACGCTCACAGCAAGGGCATTGTACACCGCGACGTCAAGCCCTCCAACATCATGCTCACCCGCGACAACCGCGTGTACATCATGGACTTTGGCATCTCGTACATCCAGGAAATGGAAAAGGATCGCCTGACCAAGACCGGCATGACCATGGGCACGCCCGAATACATGAGCCCGGAGCAGTGCCATGGCGACGAGGTGACCTTCCAATCCGACATCTACAGCATGGGCGTCATTCTGTACGAGATGACCTGCGGACGCCTCCCCTTCAATGGCAACCGACCCGTAGAAATCGCCCTCAAGCACGTGCAGGAGCCGCCTCCCGACCCCAAGCAGTTCCGCCCCGACATGCCCGCCGGCCTCTCGGAACTCATCCTCAAGTGCCTGCGCAAAAAACTCAATGAACGCTTCCACGACATGCAGGAGTTTTTGGACGCCTGCGATCAGGTGTTCCCGCAACGCGAAACGCACGGGGGGCCGCGCCTTACCGGCAAACGCCACTCCCTTTTGCGCCACGGCACCACATCCATTGCCGAGGCAGCCACTCGCCTGCCCTCGCATGTGCGCGTCATCCGCCGTCGCCTTACGGCGCTTGCCATTTCGCTGTTCCCTCTTTTAATTTTGTTGCTCATCCTTTTGATGCTCACGCACAAGCCCGAGAGCACCGTCCGCGAAATCGAATGGAGCGAAGCCCTCGGCAACTACGAGACAACCGCCATCGAGGCCGACGAGAGCGACGGCTACCCCATCGACAACCTGACCGATGGCGACCTCAAGACCGCGTGGCTCAACGCCATGCCCGCCAAGCCGCAAAATCCGGTACTCACGCTTTACTTCGAAAACAATACGCTCGTGACGAACATCGGTTTTGCAGTCGGTTACCAAAAGTCGGTAGACGACCCGTTTGGCGACCGCTTCCGCATTTTTAAAAAGCCAAAGAGCCTCACGCTCGAAACCAAGGATGGTTTCAAGCAAAGGGTCAAGCTGGAGAACATCAAGGGCATGCAGTACCCGACCATCCAGGCCATGGAAACTACCGAAATCAAGATTTACCTTGATGACGTTTTTGAAGCCGAGAACAAGGACTTCGCTATATCGGAAATCCGCCTACTGGGCATGGAACTTTAATGTTTTCAAAAAGCAAAAACAGAATCAAGGGCAACTTCATCGAAAACCACGCCACCGCCTACCTTATGCGGAATGGTTACCAAATTCTCTCCCGCAACTACGCCTACCGCGGAGGGGAACTGGACATAATCGCCGAGCACGGCGACACCACGGTATTCGTCGAAGTCAAGTCGGTCTGGAGCAGAGGCGAAGGAAACCCTGCCGCCCGCGTGAATGCTCAAAAACAGCGCAAGGTATGGAATACCGCCTGTCACTTCCTTTGTACGCAAATCAAGAACCTAGACAAAAAAAGCCGTTTTGACGTACTTGCCGTAAGGGCCTACGAGCAACCGCTCGCCTTCGCCCACTACAAGAACGCCTTTGAAGGCGGCCAGGTCATCCCGGAGTGCTAAATGCGTTTTGAAGCCCATCCAGAAAATCCCCAGGCGCGCATCGTCAAGCTCGCCGCCGCGGCCCTCGAAGACGACGCCCTGGTCCTCTACCCCACCGAATCGGGTTACGCCATTGGATGCAACGCCGAGTCGCCCAAGGCGATCCACAAGCTTTACGCTCTCAAGAAACCCATGAAAAAGTTCTTCATGGCCTTGATTGTCCCCGACATCCGCTCGGCAACGGCCTACGCCCGCATCGACAATTTCGCCTTCAACATCATGAAGCCCCGTGTGCCGGGGCCCTACACGTTCATTTTGCCCGCGGTGCCGCACATCGCCCGTCAACTTGACGTCAAACGCCCCGAGATTGGCATCCGTATGCCGACGCATCCCTTTTTCAAGGAACTGTTCCAGCACTTCGACAAACCAATCCTCAGCACGGCGGCAAAGCTCAGCGAAGAGGACATCTACGACACCGATGAGCTCTGGAAAACATTCCAGCACTCAGTGGACATGATGGTGGACTGCGGGCCAATAGAAATCAACCCGACGAACATTGTGAGCCTCGTGGGCGGATCCATCGACATAATACGTGGCGAGCTCCTGGAGCCCTAAGTCTTCCTTTTTATTCCTGGATACAGCGGATATAGGCGGCGTTGGCGTCCGAGTATGTGAAACCGTCATCGAACCAGTAGTAATACAGCGTCTTGTATTTGGGATTTTCGTCGTCCACGTTCTCTCCAGCGCTCAGCTCCGAAGTGAAGAACCTCGTTTCGGCAAAGGGGTCAACACCGGAGGTTTTGTCGCTCGAAGTGGGCATCGCCGTAAAACCTGTCGTATTCAAAGCCGATTCCCAGAGACTCCCCGTTGCCAGCAGCGCCTGGTCCGTATCGGCGTTCATACGCAGTTCATCCCAGTCGTCCTTGGAGGGGATCCTCCAGCCAGAAGGGCACACAGGCCCGACCGTGTCGGACTGCGGGAATGCCCAACTGGACTCGTACGCGACTCCATTCGTGTAATAGTCCACCGAATCCTCATGGGAGCACTGCGAATAGCAAACGTAATCCCAGTAGGTCTTATAATATTCATCCCCGGGAAAATACCTCAGGTTCTCCGCCATCCACTTTTGTTCCCCGATTTTTATGGTGTAGTATTCGTTCCCGTCGCGTTCATCCACAAAGGAACCGTATTTCAATTCCTTGTTCATGTAGCGTTTTGCGCCCTCTAGTGTACTCCTAATATATTCCGTTCTTTTGGCCTTGTTCGCAAGAAAGTCGTCGTAATCCTTGATGGAGTCCGCCTCAGGGTTTTGCAGGCAACGCACATAGCCGTAATCATCCAAAAAACCATAGTCCATGTAGACTACACTTCTATACCCCTTAATCATTTTCAAAACGGTTATGGCATGCAGGCCACGTCGCCTTATAAAGCCCCCGGGTTGCGACATGTAGTCGCTATAGTAGGTACTCCAGTAAATGCTGGAGCTATCCTCCTCATTGAGCCAACCGTTTTTTTGGAACTTCTTGTAGAGCAACGTGTCGTTTGAACCCAGGGAGCTCACCATTGCCGAAAAATCCTTATCGTTAGGGAGTCTCCAGCCCGGTGGGCAAATTCCGCTGTTGGTGTCGGTACTTTGATTATTGTTCACGGCCGTCATCCACTTGTAAAGGCGACCCATTTTTTGGCAAGAGGCCTCGGTCGAGTCACCCGGGCACTTGGTGGAGTCCGCGTCCATGGGGTAAGCGAGCGTGTCCTTGATTCGCAGGTTCTCGGTCATCCAAAGGGCGTCACCGATTTTTTTGACCGCATAAACATTGCCGTCGCGCGGGTCCTCGATAAATGTCGCCATCGAGGATCCATTGTCATTTGAAGGATTGACGGTATTCGACGATCCACCCTTGTTTGAACCGTTGCCAGCTTCGTCGGCGTTTGTCCCTGAACCACTATCGCCGCAGGAACAAAGCATCAAAACGTACGCTCCAAAAACAACAAACCCCTTCAAGTTCACAACAATAGCCTCCTAACTTTTTCCAAAATATAAGTTTTTTCTCGATTTTGCGTTCTAGAAGAACACCCAGATGGCAATCCAAAACACCATCAGGCAGAATTCCATTTCGCGGTTGATTCTAGAGAGAAAACAGCTGCCAAAGCCGACCACAAAAATCGAGGCGATTCGAACCCAGGGTACGTCGAACCCGCGATAAAACAATACAAGCGCCCCAAAGAACTCGACCCAAAGCCACATCGCCTGGGCAAGCACCAGGTAACGCCTGCGTTTGTGCGGGAGCGCCGTCGTCGAAAAACAGAGGCAAAGCGCCAACATGCGGAACGGGTAGTGCTCCATCGTGGGGTCGGCCACATCCCCCGCCAAAAAAGTATACACACCAAAGACCAGCAAAAAGCCAATCATGAGGAGGGACTCCTTGAACAGGGAAATACGCCCTCGCCACAAGAAACCGGCAAGTCCAAGGGCCATAAGGCAGGCAAGCGCATGGAACAAAAGCGTCATGGAGCCGCCTCCACCGAATCTGCCGTAGCAAGCGCGCGCATGTAACGCACCAAGCCGCGAGCCTCGTCCTCACTCAAGCGGTCCCCATAGGGGTTCATGTTCACGCGGCCATTCAAAATCACCTGCACCAGCGAATCCTCGCCCAGCGAATCAAGACGCTGGAGCGTCAACTTTTGAGGCACAGGGTAAAATTCACGAACGAACTTTTCGTTGAACTTGCCGTCAACACCATGGCAGGCAGCGCAACGGGACGCCCATACAAGCGAGGCGTGTGCACGGGAATCAAAAGTCGTCGAGTGCTCCGCACGAGTTTCGCGCATAATCTCTTTGGCCGGAACCGAGGAGCCTCCGGCGTAAACGAACCCGAGACCTCCCCCCAGGGCAATCAAAGCCGCAGACAATGCCCAACGCAACCATGAGGGGCACACTTGCCACAGGGGTATCACGCACAGCATGATTCCCGCAAAAAAGGCGACAATCGGGAACGTCACAGGGATTAGCGAAATGAGTGCGAGGTCAATACTATTTTGCACACAATTCTGTGCCGCCCAAATGCAAAACAGGAGCGCCACCAAAATGCCGCAAAGAAGCGGAAGCCGCAAGGTCCTGAATTCCGGGGTCGTAAGAGGCGGGAAATACTCGTTGGGAGCCACTTCGGCAGAGTCCAAATCGTCCGTAGTTTTGCTCTCGTCCACATCGCCCATCATAAGTTCGTCATTCTCGATTATCCCGGAAAACCTTCTGCGAATGGCAAAAAACACCAAGAGGAAGAGTCCTACGCCAAATGCAAGCAATCCGTAGTCCACCCATCCAAAGCCGTTTGCGAGCTTTGACTGGCTCTCGGATGGAGCCACCAAAAAGACGCGTTCCAAGAGCATCCCCACCAGCACCGAACCGCAAATCATCCTCCAGCCTATTTTGGATTCACGAACTGCCTCCACAAAAAAGAGTTGCGGAAGGATGCCTGCAAAAATGAAGGACGAAACACAAAAATCACCCTTCAGCGCAAAATTCCAAAGCCAGAAGGCGATCATAATCCAGCTGCACGCAAGCATCAGCTTTTCAAGCAGACGAACCCGGTAGTTTTCGGCCGAAAGAAGCAGATTCACCAGCGAGAGTCCCGAGAAAATCGCCCCGGCAATAAAGTACAACGGGAAAAACGACCCGCGCCACTCGGGCACAAACGTCGTCGCAAAATCAAGACTCACGATGGTATGCACCCAAAGCACCAGCGGGAAGAGCAACCACGCCATGGGCCTGCGAATTTTAGTCAACACGTCCCGCGCCGCCGAAACCGCGTCGGCACACCCCGAAGGATTTTCTAAATCCTGAGAAGGACGCGCCGCCAAATGTATGGCGAAAAACAACAGCGAAAGGATTCCATAAATCAAGATGCAGCAAAGATCCCACACCAAAGGCGAACGCATGTTGGCAAAAACGCCGCGGGCATCCAGTAAAGGGGCTACCATGTAAAAGTTGCCGATAATCCCTAGGTGCACCAGCGGGAAAAGCATCGCAATCAAAAGGCTCACCAAGGTCGAAAGTTCCGCGAGCAGCGCCGTGCGGCGGTCCAGCTTTACGTTCAACGCCAAAAAAACAGCCGAGAGGAGCGTCCCCGCATGGGCAAGACCAATCCAGAATACAAACAAACTAATTGGAGTCCCCCAAAAGGTACGCAAGTCCGCATCCCACGCCACAGGCCCCTGCCATACGGCATAGCCCACCGCGGCAAGGCCCGGCAAAACCAGAGTCAATCCAACCAATTCCAACAGCAAGAACATCAGCGACGTCCCCGCATATAGACCACCGAGGGATCGAGCCCTGCCACGACAGCAGGCGCATAGAGTCCGCGTCCCTTGGCCGCGCGGACCAACTCGCTATTGTCGTCAAGCCAGTTTCCAAAAACAATGGCATTCTTGGGGCACGCCTCGGCGCAGGCAGTCTTGACACCACGTCCCCGCCATTCCGCGGGCGGTTTCCCCGCAACCACCGCTTCGGCGGCGACTTCCGTTTTAAAGCGCAAGCGGTCGTTTTGCAAACGCTGGATGCACAGGGAGCACTTTTCCATCACGCCCTTGCCACGCACCGGGACCTCGTCGTTGAACTTGCGCAAAAGCCCGAGGGATTCGGCATCGTTGTAATTGAACTTTCGGGCATGCAGGGGGCAGTTCGCCCCGCAAAAACGGCTGCCGGCACAACGCTTGTACATCATGGCGCTCAAACCGTCGGGAGTATGGTTCGCGGCACCCGTGGGGCAAACTTTTTCGCACGGGGCGTTGCCGCAATGGGCGCACATGAGGGGGATGCCGCCGCACATGCGAATCCAGTGCATAAAGCGGTTCTTCGCGGCCTCCTCCTCGGTCACCAGCGGCACGTTGTTCTCCATGTTGCAAGCGAGAATGCACTTGCCGCACGCATCGCAGGCGTCCAGGTCTATTGCCATGCCAAAGCGGTTGCCGTTCAAAGAATTTTTACCGGGCATGGGGACCAATACCAATTCAAAGGCTTTACTTCCCTGCGCCACGGCCCTGCGGACTTCCGCCTCAAAGTCGGCAATGGACGGAATTTTTTTGCCGAGCGTTCCGACCGAAGCCGCGTCCCTGCAGCCAATGAGCGTATAGCCCGCCGCCATGACCGCACACCACTTTAAAAATTCACGCCTGTCCATAACAACACCTACCTGTGACAGGCCCCGCAATAAGTGGCGGCCGGCTTGAACTTCTTTTCTTTGAACGTCTCGCCCCTGTGGCAGGCAAGGCACATGCTCATGTTAAACTTCTCGCCGCCGTACACATCGTTACGGAAACCGGGGGTATTTGTACCGCGGCCATGGCAATCAGCGCACTCGACACCCGCAGCGGCGTGGACCCCATGGTGGAACACCACGTGGTCGGGCAAGCGGGACTTGTACACCCACGGCTCGGAGGGCGCCTGCGCCAAGGCAGAATCCAGAATCACGATGCCAGGATTCTCGGTGAGCGGCAAACGGTGGCAGTCCATGCAATCGGACTTCGCCGGCATAAAGGCATGGGCCGCAGAACGCGCCCCCGTATGGCACTGCGAACAGTCAAGACCTATGGAATCGCCGTGGAGTGCATGCTTGAACGGGATGAACGAAGCCGAATGCACAGGAGCAGGGGGCTGCCCGAACAAGAAATCCGCAAGCAAAAAAGCGGATATCATCCCGAGTATGGCGATGGCGACGTACTTCATAGGCTTTAAACCAAACTCCCCTACTTCGGCCTCCCCGGGTCATCCGGATTCTTGAGGATGTACAGGAGCCACGCCGTCATCATTTTCGCCTGTTCTTCGGTAAGCGGAGTGATTTCCATGGCGGGCCATTCATCGGGGTGCTGCGGAGTCGGATGCATCAGGTACTTGACCATTTCTTCCGGCTTTTCGGCATACTGCGCTACATTGTCGCGCATCGGGGGTGCAGCAAACTTGCGCGCCCAGCGGTGGCAACCGCGACATTCGTTTTCAAAATATTCGTGGGCTTGTGTTTTGAGTTCGGGCGTAACCGGCGGAAGCATAAAAGCCTCTACCGCAAAAAGTGCACATACCGAAACAAAGACTATGACCGCAACCCGCAGTTTCAAAACACCATCCTTTTGAATACAAGATTCGTCTTAAATATAAACATTTTTTTTCAAATATATTCCTATTTTTAGGTTTAGGAGACACAAATGAAAAATTTCTTATTCTGCCTAATGCTTTTGGCGGGTTTTGCCGCAGCGAATACTTGCACCGAAGCATGGTTTGAAATTAACGCTTATAACTATATATACACTAAAGACCATGCACACTTAGATTCCGCTTATTACAATGATGAATCAACAGAGAAATATATTTATAACAAAGAACATCTTGATTATCTTATTACAAAAGAAGGTGGAGAAATTCATACTATAAATTTTTATTGGAATTCCGATGAAAGTGTATTATCGAAAAAAGGTACTGAATATTTCGGAATAATAAAGTATTCAGAAGACACTCTATTCATTACCCTCACGAATTATCATGATGGAGTGGTCCACGAACAGCAGACCGCAAAAATCACAAATAAAACATTAGACGCTCAATATCCTGATGGACCAAACGGCGAGATTGCTTTCGAGAAGATTTATTTTCAAAATGATTCGCTCGTCAAGTCCATTACTTACAACTATGGAACAGATTCCGCTGAAGTACATAAAACAATCATTGTCAGCGATGAACAAGATGACTTTAAATGTAAAGAATATGGAGAAAAAGAAATCAAAAATTTTAGTTTGGAATATATCAAAAATGACAACGGTTATGCCATTAAGAGACACAACGAAAAATATTCCCGCGAATATTTCATGATTTACCCCACCGGCACCACTGCCATCCACAAGCGTCGCGCTCCAGTAAAGATTTCGCCCAAGGCTCGCTACTTTGATCTGTTGGGCCGCTACAAGTTCACGAAGTAAAATGGGCATTGTTGAAATCATCATTATCGCGATTGTAGAAGCCATGGATTGCTTCGCCGTCGCCGTTTCTACAGGTCTTGCCAAGTCGGGAATCCGCTACAGCCGCGCCTTTATGCAGGCTGTGAGTTTCGGCGTATTCCAGGGCGGCATGACATTGCTCGGATTTTTCCTGGGAGGCTTTGCGGAACGCTGGTTCAATGCAGTGGGCACGCCTATCGCCTGCACCATTCTCTGCATTCTGGGCGGGCGCATGATCTGGGGCGCCGTTCGTGGTGACTCTGGCGAAGAAGAAGGCGAACAGATTGCCGCGAAAAACTTGACGATTGCAAACATCCTGCTGCTTTCAGTCGCGACAAGTATTGACGCATTCGCTGTCGGGATTTCGTTTGCATTCCTGAACGCGAACATGCTTCTTGCCACTAGCGCCATTGCGCTTGCAAGCTTTATCATGGGCGTTATCGGCTATGAAATCGGCCGTCACGCCGCCAAGCGTTTCAAAACAAAGATTCCTGAAATCGTCGCAGGTGTAATCCTGATTGGAATCGGCGTGAAAATGCTGTTCTAACTTGCTATATTAGCAGGTATGGACCAGAAAGACATTGACCGCACCCGGTATTTCGAGCTAAAGAAACAGCTAGAAGAAGCTAGCCGCCTTTACTACAAAGAAGGCGTCTCCCCCATGAGCGACCAGGATTTCGACTTTGGGCTCAAGGAGATGGAAGCGCTCGAGGCGAAGTATCCGGAACTGCGCGGCAATGCATCGCTCACGCAGCGGGTCGGCAGTGACCTGACGAATGACTTTGCGAAAGTCGCACATGCGGTTCCGATGCTCAGTATCGCGAACGTGTACAGCGCCGAAGAAATGGCGGAGTTCGTGAAGGCTGCCGAAGAAGGAATCGCTAGTTTAGACGAGAGATCCTTCGACTCCGAGCAAAGCTCTTCGCTCAGGATGACAGCTCCGAATTCTCACACCTGGATTTGCGAGCGGAAAATCGATGGCGTTTCGCTTTCCATCGTGTACGAGAACGGACGCTTGAAGCAGGCGGCCACCCGCGGCGACGGAGCCCAGGGCGACGACGTGACCCTGAACGCACTCACGATTGCGGACATTCCCGAATACTTTGACGCGAAGAAGCTGAAAATTGACCCGAGCGAAATCCCGCAGGGCACATTCGAGGTACGCGGCGAAGTGTACATGGAACGCGAAGCCTTCGAACGCCTGAACGAGCAGTTTATCCTGGAAGGCAAGAAGATTTTCCAGAACCCGCGCAATACCGTTTCGGGTTCGCTCAAGCTCAAGAGCGTGGCCGAATGCAAGACTCGCCCGATGCGATTCTTCGCATACCACATTCCAGACAGCAACAACAAGACGCACGAAGAGAACCTGCTGCAGCTAAAAAAGCTCGGGTTCCACACGAACGAATACTGGAAGGCCGACACTGTCGATGAAATCATGAAGATTTCGGAGCAAATCGGCGCGAGCCGCGACAGCCTCCCCTTCGAAATCGACGGCATGGTCGTGAAACTGAACGACCTCGCCATGCAGCGCGCGCTCGGCACCACGAGCAAGAGCCCGCGTTGGGCCATCGCCTACAAGTTCAAGGCGGAACGCGCCTACACGCCACTCCTTTCCGTCGAATTCCAGGTCGGCCGCACCGGGGCCGTGACGCCCGTGGCAAACCTCGCCCCCGTGCGCCTCGCCGGCACCACCGTCAAGCGCGCCACCCTCCACAACTTCAACGAAGTCTCGCGCTTGGACCTGCATTACGGCGACACCGTCGGCGTCGAAAAGGGCGGCGAAATCATCCCGAAAATCACCGACGTCAAGAAGGAACTCCGCCCGGCAGGGGCCGTCCCCGTGACCGCCCCCGAAAAATGTCCCGTCTGCGGAG
This sequence comes from Fibrobacter sp. UWP2, assembly GCF_900141705.1. NCBI lineage: Bacteria > Pseudomonadati > Fibrobacterota > Fibrobacteria > Fibrobacterales > Fibrobacteraceae > Fibrobacter > Fibrobacter sp. UWP2. Next base: position 43,159 of record NZ_FQYM01000018.1, on the reverse strand, counting down.
AACCGCTCACCCACATCGACGACGAAGTGATTTTGCGCTGCGAAAACATGCACTGCCCGGCGCAAGTCCAATGCCTCTTCGAGCATTTTGTGAGCCGCGAGGCCATGAACATCGAAAACTTGGGCCCCGCCCTTATCGCAAGCCTGATTGCCACGGGCAAAATCAAGCGTATTCCGGATTTGTACCGCCTCACGCTCGAAGACCTGGAATCGCAGGAGCGCATGGCCAAGAAGAGCGCCAAAAACGTCTTCGACGCTATTGCCGCATCGAAGGAACGCAGCCTTGAAAACCTGCTGCACGGTCTCGGGATTCGATTCGTAGGCCGCACCAGCGCGAGGAACTTGGCGAAGCATTTCCGCACCCTCGAAGCGATCCGTACCGCCACCGTCGAAGACTTGCAAAACGTCACCGACGTCGGCGAACGCATCGGAAAGTCCGTCTACGACTTCTTCCACACCGAGCGCTACACGCAAGAAATCGATGAATTGGTAGCCCTCGGCTGCCCCACCGAATTCAAGGGCGTCGTAAAGACGCTGTTCCAGGGGCAAACCGCCGTCATCACCGGCACGCTCCCGAGCATGGACCGCGACGAAGCCCGCAAACTCATCGAAGAAAACGGCGGCAAGGTCAGCGGTTCCGTGAGCAAGAAGACGAGCTGGGTCTTGGCAGGCGAAGCGGCGGGCTCCAAGCTCACGAAGGCGAACGAGCTCGGGATTCCCGTGCACGACGAGGCCTGGCTTTTAGCGCAGATTGCCGCAGCAGATTCTGGCGACATTTCGGGCGAAAAAGGCGACACCCCTAAAGCGACAAGCGGCGCCAACGGCCAACTGAGTTTGTTCTAAAGCCCTACTTCTTTGCCGGTTTTACAATCTTGACGCCGGCAAGTGAATCCTGCACGCATCTCACAGAGAACGCCGTATTTTCGAAGTCCTCCATTTGGGCGTATTCATCCCTGCTGTTGAGCAAGTTCCAGTAGCCGGCACCGGCGCCATCGCCACCGCTCGCTTCCCAAAAATAGGCGCTGGACCCAAGTTCCGCGAATTCGCCGTCATTGTAACGGGCACCCGCCGGAATTGCATTGAAGCCGGAAGCCTCGGTAATGGGCGCACCTCCGCGAGTCCAGCCCTCGCGCATTTTAAGCGCAGCGGCGACACTCCCCTTTCGCAAATTGGCAACCGCCTGCCCCAGCGCCATCCAGTCTTCGCGTTTGGGCATGTGCCAACCCTCGGGGCAAATGCCTTGGTGTACAGGCAAAATCGCATTTTCGGTCGCGTTCTCAATGTAATCTTCGGGAAGCCTCATGGCCACGTGCCACGGGTAAAGCCTGCCATAACTACGACAACGGATATCCTTGTCCTCGTAGCAATAGCTCCCGGGAGCCGCATAGCGCAGATTCTCCGCCATCCAGTTCCGGTCGCCAATGCGGACAGTCTTGTAGCGGTTCTCGTCACGAACGTCATAAATGGCGGTACTGTCGTATATCTCGTCGACCCCAGGCGGGTCCATCACGCAGCGCACCGGGAAGGCGCCCACCTTGTTGGAACTGTCCCTACGCAATTCATCGCTGTCGTAAAACAATGACCACATGAGGCTCGACACCGAATCCTTTTCCGAAGAACTCCAAAAACCCGTAATGGAATCCTCGCCCACAAAACTCATCAAGTCCAACCGGTAGCCACTCGGGAGGGCGCTAAAGCCCCAGCCATTTTCGCCAGGCAAGGCGTTCTCCGCCTCGGGCCAAACATCGCGCGCCTTGAGGTTCGTACCGACGCCAACAGCATCGTCCACATCTTGTATGAAGGCGTTCAACCGTTCAAAATCGTAAATACTCGGGATATGCCAGCCCAGCGGGCAAACTCCCCGGTGGATTCGCCGCACTGTATCGCGGGCAAACTTCTGAGAATATTCATCTGGCAAGTTCATCGCCGCCGTCCATGTGTAAAGGCGACCATACTTTTCGCACTTGCCCTTGTCATCCCCGTAACAGAAACTGCCCGGAACATCCACATCCAAGTTTTTCGCCATCCAAACCTGGTCGCCCACATGGATTGTCATGAGTTCCTTGTTTTGGACCTTGACCACCTCGGGAACAATCACCACAGGAGGCGGAGGCGGTTCCTTGATTTTGTAGAGCTTTTCCTCAACGCAACGGACAGAAATCGCCAACTCCTTGCTCTCGTAAACATTGTCAAAAGTACGCGAATCGTACGCCAAGCGCCAATAGTAGGCCCCGTAGGCATCGTACTCGTTCGAAGACCAAAACTCCGTCGACGCCCCCAAATCAACGAACGAGCCAATGTAATGCCGTTCGCCCGCCGCCGTAGCATTAAAGCCGAACTCGTCGCTACCGGCAGGGATCCTAAGTTCCACATCCCAACCGTGTTGAGATTTAAGGCTGATGCCAACACCATCGCTCTTGCCTCTTTTACCTACAAAATGCCTCAGTTTTTTCCAGTCCTTGTTCGTAGGTACGCGCCAACCCTGCGGGCACACATCATGAACATTTTTACGGGCTTTAGATGCTTCATTGGTGTTAAACCAGTCCACCAGACGCATCGCCGCAGCCCAAGTATACAGGCGTCCGTAACGCCAACAATTCGCCTCGTTGTTGTCGTAGCACTGCGTGCCCTTGAGCTTAAAGCGAAGATTCTCGGCAAACCAACGTTGGTCCCCAATCTGCACGGTCTTGTACTTTTGACCATCTCGCGGATCCATGAAGTCACCCATTTTGATCACCTCAGCCATAGCTGCGGTGAAGCAAAAAAGGATAACAAGAAGATTTCGTTTGAACATACGAATAAAATACACTCAAAAAAAACAAAAAAGACTAGAACCATCGATTCTAGTCTAAAAATTTGTTCAAAACGCCTTATTCAGGCTTTATTCGGCCTTGGTCAACCCAAATTCGGAGCCGTCCATGCCATAAAAGCGGATATCGTCCAGCCAAATGTCCATCGGTTCGTTGAGGACCGTTTCGCCATAATCGGCGCCATTGCTAAACTGAAGATTCACCACGTCGTCGTTGTGGTCCTTCCATTCGGCACCAATGGATTCCAGTTCAGACCACGGACTCGGTGCCCATTCATCCCACCAAATCACGTACTGTTTCCACTCGCTGGTCAGCGTGATCTCGGTACTGAAGGTACCCCAGTTCTCCACGCAGCAGGTGTCGGCAAAGTCCGTCTTCCACGAGACCTTGAACGTACCCTGCCCCTTGGCCCAGAACGTGAGAGCCTTGAGGTTCGCAAAATTAATGCGCTTGTCGCCATCAAAGTTGGTGCCAATGCCCACCCACGGGTAGTTCTCCCCGTTCAGGTTAAAGTGGGCGTAAAGACCGCGCCCCTCATGACCGTTCTCGGTCACCAGACGTTCAAAGTTCGTCGCCGTGTAAGAGAGGTTGGTGTCGTTCACCATGTCGCCCGTCACAAGCGTATCGCCATTCTCGAAGGTGATTGTCGTGGTGTTGATGGCATACGCGTACCAACGGCCAGGAGCTTCTTCCACCGGTTCTCCCTTTGCCTTTTGAATGTTCGCCGAGAGGGTCGTCACGTTGATGGATTCCCCTTCGTTGCCGTCAAAGTTGTCGAGCTGGGTGAACACAAGCGTGTCGAGATTCGGGTAAATGGCATCTTCAAAAGTCATGGTCGGGTGCAACAGGGCACGCATCAGGTAATCCTTCCATTCACCCGTTTGGTCATCGTACACGCCAAAACCGCTGCAGAATTCCCAGTAGGCACGGCCAAAGCCAAGGCTCGAGGCCAACGTCGAGATAAACGTGGTCCAGGTTTCGCGCGAAACATCGTCGGCCATTTCGTAGGCGCCGTACTCACCCAGGTAAATCGGGATGTTGTGCTCGTCGGACCAAGCCTTCATCACGCCAAAAGCCTTTTTCACGGCACGGGTCTCTGCAATCGAAGCCGTCCAAAGTGTACCGGTATCGTACACCGGATCCACGAATGTCGCTCCCTGGTGCGTAAAGGCGAACGGGTCGTAATAGTGGAACGTCACGATCAGGTTGTCTACACCCGCGGGCAATTTCAACTGGGAAATGGAACTATACGAGTTATAGTTGTATGTGCCAACCATCACCACTCGTTCGGGGTCCGCGGCGCGCACCACCGAGATAATGGAATCCACAAGCACGTTCCACTTGGCCGAAGTGAGCTTGCCGCGCGGCTCGTTCAAGGTTTCCACTACAAGAGAATCCAAGGAGTAATTCACCACGCGTTGCATCATCTGGCGGTAAACGCTCAGCAAGCAAGGCGACTCCGTATCGGGGTCGTCGTACAGGGCGTCCCAGTGATGCGCATTGAGGACCACCACCATGCCGTTTGCAATGGCATTGTCGACCGCCCAGAACACCTGGTTCATCCATCCCTCGTCCACTACGCACTCGGCTCCCGCACCCGTCACATGTTCTTCCCAGCTCACCGGGATACGCATGTGGTTAAAGCCGGAATCACCCAAGGCCACAAAGTTCTCGGGCACAATCGTCTCGTTCCAGGCGCTTGTGTAGCTCGCCGGATTAAAGCCATCGAACGAAAAGTCAGGAGCCTCGAACACGTTGCCCAAGTTAATACCCGCGCCCATGTTCTCCACAATCTTCCAGGCGCGGTTCTTCGCCACCGGCGTGGAGGACGACGTATCGGCCGGAGTCACGCCCTCTTCGGCATTGACGGGATCTGCCGCACCCGAAGAAGAATCTTCGGAACACGCGAAAAAGGCCGAAGCCACAACGCCAGCCAACGCCAGCTTTCCAAAGGATTTAAAAAATTTCATTTGAACCTCATTGTTTGTCCAATTCAAAAATATGTTTTTAATTCTCAAAGTCAACAAGACTCTCCGTATTTATGGTTCTGCCCGTATACAAAAAAAAGGAAGCCAACCTTTTGGTGAGCTTCCTTAGTACCCCCAAGCGGACTCGAACCGCTGTTGCGGGAATGAGAATCCCGAGTCCTAGGCCACTAGACGATAGGGGCATTTTGCGTCTGCGCGACGCAATATAGTAAAAAATTAGTCCTTATAGAAGAGGTCCAAGTTATTTTCTACAAGAGTTCCGTTCTCGATCTTCGAAATGTAGTCGTTGAAGATCGTCATGGAAGCAAAGCGAGCCGTATTTTCAACGTCTTCCTTGGTGGAGGTCTTCACCGCTTCGGCTTCTGGAGTCTTCTTTGCCTTGACCTTGACCATGGCGGCGCCCATGTCGGTTTCAACAACCGGGCCCCATTCACCAATCTTCTGGCCGTTCAAGACCTTGGCGATCTTCTCATTGGCGTAACCAAAGCCAGGCACATAGCCCTCGACAGAGGCGCTCTTGGACTCAATATTGACCTTGTCGATGGCGGCAGCGGCCACGGCGGCAGAGTCAGCGGAATCGACCGGGACGTAAGCCTTGACCTTGTCCACAACGGAGTTGAGGTAGGCGGCTGCGGCGGCAGAAGACTTCCTAGATACCAAAGTCCCCTTAATCTGTTCGGCATACAGGCTGAATTCGCGGTCACCGGCCTTGATATCGGCGGTCTTGACGGCGGCAACGACCCACTTGCTGTTCCTGAGAACCGGGGACACGATGCTTTCGTCATCCGGGAGGTTCTCGTTGGGCCAGGCGAAGCTGGAAAGGCCCTTGAGGTAGCCAACTTCGTTGATATTCTCGTTGCGGCCGACCCAGTTGGATTCCTTCACTTCGAGGTTGCGTTCCTTGGCAGCGGTGGCAAAATCCTTGATGCCGGCGTCCACTTCGGACTTGATTCCGGAGAGAATCTGCTCGAGGCTGTCGATGGTCTCGGAGGAGGCGGTCACCGTGAGGAGGATGTGGCCCACCTTGGCAGTCACAGCGCCAGTAGAATCGGTGGACTTGCCGTAGCTCTTGATGATGTGATAACCAAAGCGGCTCTTGACCGGTTCAGAGATGGCACCGGAATCGAGAGCAAGGGCGGCCTTTTCGAATTCCTCCACAAAGGCACCCTTACCGGCTTCTTGATCAAGCATGCCACCCTTTTCGGCGCTACCCGGATCTTCGGAAGAAATACGGGCCATGTCTTCGAAGTTGGCAGTCGAAGAAGTGTCGGAAAGCTGGTAGAAAAGCGTCATTGCATATTCACGGATACGTTCATCGTCACCCGTGGTAGCCTCGACCGGGAGCATCACGTACTGGAACTTCGCCATGTCCTTCTCAACAAAGAAGCTGTCCTGGTGGGCATTGAAGTAACCCTTCATCATGGCTTCGTCAACAGCCTTGTCGTCCTGAGGAAATTCCGAGTTCGAAACGTAGGCGACATCGAAGTCAAAGTCGGTCAAGCGGCGGTTCACGTTCCATTCGGCTTCGAGGGAAGTCGGGTGCACCGAGGCGCCAACCAAGGCCTGCAGCTGGCGGGACGGGATGATTGAAGTCTTGAGTTCCTCTTCGTAGCGGAGCATCATGTTCCAACGGAAGGCTTCGGGAGTCTCGAGCCAGGCGTCGAATTCATCCTTATTGAAGGTCGAGTCCACAAGGAACTTCGGGAGGCTGGCGATGTAGGCCTGCGAACGCTGGATCATATCCTCTTGGGAGGTCGCCTGCTGCTGGATGGCATAGAGACGGGCCTGGGCTTCTTGAACCAGACGGCCGCGGATGGCATCGGGATTGCGCTTGAAATCACTCTTGAGTTCGGCGACCGAGGCTGCCAGTCCGGCCTTCTCGAACTGTTCGTTCATGAGAATCTGGCGGACAAAGGAGCGGAAGACGTCCGAACGGAGGCGGGTGTACTGTTCGTCCTCCAGGTGCTGTCCCTGGTACTGGTTTTGGACAATCATCTTGACGCGGGAATCAAATTCGGCGTAAGAAATCTTCTTGTCGTTCACAACACCCACCGGGTAGTTCTGGGCGATATTCGGTACACGGTCCATTGCCAAGAGGCCCACGACAATACCCGCCGCGAAAATCACAATAACCCACTTGGCCTTTTCATTAATCCACGTTAACATAGAGGAGACTCCATTAAAATTGTCGGGTCAAAGTTAGTAAAAAAACACGGGTTAAAAGTAAAAATTGCGAAAATATAGCCGTACAAGCCTATTTTTTCTATCGTTTAGGTATCGGCGGCGGTGATTCGCCCTGCCGCCATCAAGTGCATCAAATGAAACGGAGCTGCACCATGTACGACATTTTGGTTCTCGGAGCAGGTATTTCTGGATTAAGCGCCGCCCTCCATGCGGCCGAAAAGGGACTTTCTGTAGTCATTCTCACCAAGGGGGCCAAGCCCGACGGATCCTCGAACTACGCCCAAGGCGGGATTTGCTCCGTCACCGAAAAAACAGACAAATTCGAATTCCACGTCGCCGATACCCTCGAAGCGGGAGCCGGCCTCTGCAAAAAGAACTCCGTAAAGATTCTTGTGGAAAACGGTCCCAAAACAATCCAGCAACTCGTCAAGTGGGGAGTTCTCTTTACACCGTCCCCCACGAACAAGGCAGAATTCGACCTCCACCTAGAAGGCGGACACAGCCACCACCGCATTCTGCACGCCGCCGACCTCACCGGCAAAGAAATCATGCGAGCGCTCCTCGCCGAGCTCCACAAGCAAAAAAACATCGACTACCTCGAGAACTGCTACATCAAGGACTTGATTTGCAAGGGCGAAGGCAAGGCAAAACGTTGCGTGGGCGCCAAGATCATCCACCAAAAGACGGGCGTCGTCGAGAACATCTGTGCCAAGGCGACCATTCTCTCTACCGGTGGCGCAGGTCGCATTTGGCAGTACACCGTATGCCCGCCCGACAGTTGCGGCGACGGCATGGCCATTGCCGCCCGCGCAGGGGCCGCGCTCCAAGATATTGAGTTCATGCAGTTCCACCCCACTAGTTTGTACGCACCGCAGCTCAAAAAGCCCTTCCTCATCTCGGAGGCTGTACGCGGGTTCGGCGGCATTCTCAAAAACGAGAAGGGCGAAGAGTTCATGAACCAAGTGCACCCGTTGCACTCGCTCGCCCCGCGCGACATTGTGGCAAGGGCAATCCACAGCGAAATGCAGAGGCTCGGCAAGACCAACATGTTTATCGACCTCACCGGGCGCACCCCCAAAGACATCAAAAGCCATTTCCCACACATTTACGCCAAGTGCCTCGAAGTCGGCGTCGACATCACCAAGGAATGGATTCCCGTGGTGCCCGCCGCCCACTACATGTGCGGAGGCGTCCTGGTCGACACCTGGAGCCGCACCGAAATCAAGGGCCTTTACGCCTGCGGCGAAGTCGCCGCGACCGGCGTCCACGGGGCTAACCGCTTGGCGTCAAACTCCCTCCTCGAGAGCGTGGTCTACGCACTCCGCGCCGTAGACGACATCGCCAAGAACGGGCTCCTCAAAGAAAAGATTTCCGTTTCGAAGCCGACCAAAAAAGAAGTGGTCAGTTTCACCAAAGCCGCCTACTGGAGAAAACGCAAAAAAATACTGCAAGACATGATGTGGTCAAACTGCGCCATCGTGCGTACGGTCGCCGGGCTCAACCAGGGGCTCAAGGTTGTCGAGGGGCTCGAAGCCGACGTCGCCACAGCCATCAAGAACAAGGAAACCGAGAACTTCCACTTCCTCGAATTCCTCAATGCCCTCCAGGTCTCCAAGATGATCCTCATCGCGGCACTCCGCCGCAAGGAATCCCGTGGGCTCCACTACATTTTGGACTACCCGAATCTGGACCCCAAGACCAAGCACCACACTATTTATCTGAACGAGAAAGGGAGTAACTAGTTATTAGTTATTAGATTATTAAGATTATAAGAGGTTTATCGAGGGATAGTTTAACAATGGCGACGAAAAAACAGACAAAGGATGCCCTGCCGAATAAGATAGGCGTATACAAGCCGACGCAGTTCTTGGGCCATGGCGCCATGGGCAACGTCTACCTCTGCCACGACGAATCGCTCAACCGCATGGTGGTCGTCAAGCAGATGGTCCCTAGCCTTTACGACCAGGGTGCCTTTGTGGAGCGTTTCGAGCGCGAGGCCAAGATTTTGGCGAAGCTGAACCATCCTACCATCGTGCTCCCCTACGCCCTGTGGCAAGAGACCAACGGGCAGTACTCGCTCGCCATGGAATTCGTGTACGGCAAAAGCCTGCGCCAGCTTTTGGACAAGTGGCCCAAGCCTCCCCTTTGGGCTGTGATGGAATTCCTTTTCCAAATCGCCTCCGGCCTTGCTGAAGCGCATCGCTATAGTGTCACCCACCGTGACGTGAAGCCCGCGAACATCATGCTCGACAAGGACGGCCGCGTCCGCCTTTTGGACTTCGGGGTCGCCCACGACGAAAACGACCAGGAACTGACCGAGGACTTCGCCCAGCTGGGCACGGCCTCTTACATGAGCCCCGAACAAATCCACGACTCCAAGAACATTACTCCCGCCTCCGACGTTTTCGCCCTCGGCATCATTGCAAGCGAAATGCTTTTGGGCGAGAACCCGTTCCGCGGAGCGAGCATCGCCGAGACATTCAACAACATCAACAAAAAGAAGATCCCTGCCAAGGCATTCGGCAAAGAAATTCCCAAGGACATGGTAAACTTTATTATGCGCATGCTCCAAAAGGACCCGCGCAAGCGCCCCATGGCAACCGACGTTGCCGAGTTTTTCTCCAAGTCCATGCGCCACTACCCCAGGGATTTGCGGCCCTACATGGTCGAATGGGCTAACGCGGCTCTCAATGAACAGGAGACCGCGTTCATCCCGGCAGAATACTCCGAAAAAAAGAAACTATCTTTTAAGGCAGGATTGATTGTCGGAGCGGTGGTTGCCGCGGCAGCGGCGATCGCCATCCATTTTGTTTAGGTTGTTAGTTTAAAGGTGCGTTAGGGATGATCTGGATCGACATCGTTTGCCTGGTTTGCCTCCTCGTTTTCATCTTGATTGGGCTTTGGCGCGGGATGCTCAAGAGCATTTTCCGTTTGTGCGCCTGGGTGGGAGGCATTGTGGGCGCCTATGTTTCACAAGGACTCCTTGCCAATACAATCGCCGCAAACCTCGAACTGAGCGGATTCACCGTGAGGCTCGTATGCATTTGCATTGGCTTCATTGTCCCATTCCTCGGTTTCATCCTCGTCGGCCACCTCACCAACAAGGCCGTTTCGGGAACCGCCGTGAGCAAGGTGAACCGCATTCTGGGAGCCTTCTTGGGATTCATCAAGGCCTACCTCCTCTGCTGCGTACTTCTCACCATCCTGCACATTTTACCTGTGAGCGGCAACCTCAAGGAAGCCCGAGACAACTCGGTGAGTTACGCCGTCTACAAAGTCACGCTCGAGACCATGGGATTCTCTTCTGAAGAAGTCGACCTCGTCGGAATTGCCGAAAAAAAGGCGACTGAACTGAGCAAAGAAATTACGGAAAAGGCAGTCGAAAAAGCCAAGGAAGAAGCAACCCAAGCCGCCGAGGCCGTCAAGGATTCCATCGTCGACGCAGCGAAGACAGCTGCGGACAGCGTCAAAAAGGCGTCCCAAAAAGCAGCCAAGAAAGTCCGCAAAAAAGCAAAGCGCGCCATCGACGAAGAAGGCGACAAAATCGAATACGATGACGAGGACGACATCCCGATAGACGAATAGGCGGGAACTCCCCCGCCGACTCAAGCGTTTGCAAGCCGCTTGGCGCAAGCCCGAGCGGCTTCTTTTATATCCTCTTCGCCATCCACATGGCGACCTCGCATCACAAAATTGCCGTTGCAGATAACAGAATCAATGCTGCTGTTATCGGCCGCATACACCCAATTGCTCACCAGGTCGTGACAAGGAGTCATGCGTTCGTTGTTCAAATCCACCAAGAGACCGTCGGCAACAAAGCCTTCGCGGATCTCGCCCACGTTGGCCAAGCCGAATGCACGCGCCACGTTGACAGTCGCCATCTTGAGTGCCGCCTCTGCCGGGAGCGAGTCGGCGGAGCCGTTCACCTTTGCAAGAAGTGTCGCCAGTTTCATTTCCTGATGCATGTCCAGGCTATTGTTGGAAGAGGCTCCGTCCGTACCCAGGGCGAGATTCACTCCGTCACGGATCATCGGTGTCACCTGGGGCATGCCGCTGCTCAACTTAAGATTCGAGCACGGGCACATCACCGCTGTCGCCCCGGCATCGGCAAAACGCTTGCGGTCATCTTCGGTAAAGTGTACGCAGTGGGCTGCCGAAAAACGTTCGTCAATGGCACCCACGCGTTCAAACAGCTCTACCGGGGTACATCCGAACTGTCTTTGGCACTGTTCCACTTCGCTTAAGGTCTCTGACAAATGCGTGTGGATGCGGTAGTTTTCTGCCTTCGCGATTTCAACGCAGCGGCGAAGCATGCCTTCGCCATTGGTGTACATAGAGTGCGGCATCACGCACAGTTTTACTCGGTCGCTCTCGCCCACATGCGCCTTGAGGAACTCCATGTTCTTTTTCATATTCTCAGGGGACGTCAACTGCTCGGCAATCGTCACCCCAATGGAAGCGCGGACACCCATTTCCTCGACCACCTTCATGGTCTGTTCACGATGCCAGTACATGTCGGCAAAAAAGACCGTACCCGACTTGATCATTTCGAGGACCGCCAAACGGCTACCAACCTCAATATCCTTGTCACCCAGTTTAGCCTCGAAGGGCCAAATGTACTCGCGCAGCCACTTGTCCAGTTCCATATCGTCGGCGTAACCTCGCAAAAGCGACATGGCCGCATGCGTATGGCCGTTATAAAAGGCGGGTAGCAAGGCAAAGCCCTCGCATTGGATTACTTCGGCATTGTACATGTCCTCCGGGGCCAAGGAATCGGCTATTTTAGAAAAAAGATTTCCTTCAATCAAAACATCCTGGGTTCGTGTCAATCCGTCCCCTGTCTTTAAAACAACCGATTTTAGTACTTTTTTTCCCATAAATAGTCCCATTTTTTTGCTTTTTTCCAAAATAGTACATTTTTACGCCTATTTGGGCTTTTCTTCCATTCGCATTTTTCGTTTTAAATATATACTAATAGCATGAATTACGACGACCGCGAAACACTACCAATCTCCAGAAACGAGTTCTCGAACTTGGAAATCTTCAAGAATGTACAATTCGAAAAGCTGGCAGGTTTTTTGCTTGGCTGCAAGACTTTTGTCGCCGACCCGGGCACTCGTCTTATTGACCCGCAGAACCCTGTACGACAGGTCTATATTCTTTTAGATGGCCTGCTCGAAGTGCGCATGGAATCCCGAGGTGGAAGTTTTACTGACACCATCAGTCCGGGGCATTGTGTTGGCGAAATGTCGGTATTTGACGATATTGAGCCCAGTGCACTCGTCTCCGCCAAAGAAAAAAGCCGACTCCTGATGATCCCGCACGACGTGGCCATGTCCATGATTAGGGCCTCGCACGAACTGTGCCTTAACTTTTTGCAGATTTTGAGCCAACGCGTTCGTAACAACAACAGGATTGTTTGCGAAGAACAGTTCCACCTACGCCGCATGGAAGAATCCGCCAAGGTGGACCCGATGACCGGGCTCCATAACCGCCGCTGGCTCGAGGAAATGTACACGCGTGAAATCAGCCGCAGCAACATGGGAAACTTCCAGCTCATGGCGTTCATGCTCGACATAGACCACTTCAAGAACGTGAACGATACCTACGGCCACCTCGCCGGCGACCAGGTGCTCATCTCCGTCGCGCAGACACTCACCAAGAGCCTGCGTCCCTCCGACATGCCGGTACGTTACGGTGGTGAGGAATTCTCGGTATTTTTACCGGGGACTTCGACCGAGAACGCCCGCATTATCGCGGAACGCATCCGCAGCAACATGGAGAACATGAGCATCGTGCTCTCTGACGGCACGTTCCTACAGGTGACCGTAAGCATCGGCTTTGCCGAACGCATCGCGGGCGATACTGTGGCAAGCCTCATCCAAAGGGCCGACCAAGCGCTCTACCACGCCAAGCAGAACGGCAGGAACCGCTGTTGCATGAACCTGGGTGAAAACGACGGCGGGATGGTGCTATTTTAGCGGGTAAAAAAAACACGCCTCGTTAATACGAGGCGTTTGTTTGGGCGCTCTACTTCGCTTCCAGCAATTTCTGCACGCTTTGTGCGTACTTTTCGAGACTCGGGTCTCGCGCGCCCATCAGCAAGATTGTATCGCCGGGCTGCGCGTATTCCACCATCTTCTTCGCGCATTCGTCGCGGTTCTCGATGTAGATGGCCTCGCAGCCCTTCAGCAAGAGGTCATCGGCAAGGTCGCCCGCACTGATGTCGCGTGTAACGGTGCCGCCCGCATAGTAAATCTCGCTGAAGAACATCACGTCGTTTTCACGGTCAAAATCGAAATCCTTCGGGCGGAGCGTGTTCGCAATGAATTCCACGAGGTCATGCCGCAAGAAGCGCGTGGGCCCAAAGCCATGCGGCTGGAACCAGGCGATTACGCGGCCCTCGGTGAAGTCCTGCGCGCTTTTGATGCTTGCGGCAATCTTTGCCGGATTATGCGCGAAGTCGTCTACGAGGGTGACGCCATTGAACGTTCCCAGAATCTGGTGGCGGCGGAAAACGCCCGGGAATGTCGCCAGCGCATCGGCACAGGTGTGGAGCGACACTCCGGCGCGCAGCGCCGCCGCTGTTGCCGCGAGGGCGTTTTCCATGTTGTGCTTGCCCGGGAGCGGCACCTCGAAATTCACGAGTTCCGCCTTGTGGCGCACGCGGAACTTGATATGCGTACCGGCCGTCTTGAAGTCCGTGCCCTGCACGCCCACGTAGTTCTCGAACCCGAAATCGAATTCGCGGCCCGCGCTGAACTTCTTTGCCAGCGGGTGCGCGTCGTTCACGATAAGAATCTTGCCGTTGTCAAGAATGTTGTGGCTGAACTTGAGGAAGATTTCCTGCAGTTCGTCCATCTCCTTGTGGTCCTTGTCCACATTGAGAATCAGGCCGATTTCCGGCTCGTAGCGCACGAGGGTTCCGTCGCTTTCGTCGGCTTCCACAACGAGCCACTCGCCCTTGCCGCTCACGGCATTGCCGATCTTGCCCTGCTTCTGCAAGTTCACGAGGCCCGCCCCCGTCATCACGGAAGGCTGAAGCCCTGCGTATTCCAGAATGTGGTAAATCATCGCGGTCACGGTGCTTTTACCGCTCGTTCCGCTCACCGCAATCGTGCGGGCTTCCTTCGAAATCTTCGCGAGCATTTCACTACGGTGCATCACGGGGACGCCGAGTTCCTTCGCACGCTTCAAATCGGGGTTCGTGTCCTCGATGGCGGTACTCACCACCACGGCAGAGAGGCCCGCGACAATGCCCGAGCCATCCTGCGCAAAGCACTTGATTCCGCAATCCTCGAGTTGGCCCATCACGAGCGGCTTTTCGCACTTGCCCGAGAGGAATTCACCAAACTGACGGTCGGACCCGCTCACCGCAACGCCCTTGCCCGCCAGATACTGCGCGATGGCACTCATGCCCACGCCCGCAACACCGATAAAGAAGTAAGATTCCATATTTTCAATTCTTTTAAATGATTTAGATTCTTCGACTCCGCTGCGTTCTCCCCTAAGAGGATAACTCAACTTGAGAACTGAAGTTCTTAGTTTCGTATAGCTCAGAATGACACCTCTTTCATCTATCCAAGCAAATCTGGATCGATGGTCGGCTCGTAACCGGGTTCCACGAAGTCCTCAGGAGCAATCCCGCGCTTGCGCGCCGCCTTCAACTGCTTGATGAGCTTGCGTTCGGCAGCCTTCGCCTTGCGCTGCGCGGCCGTCGCCGCCTTCTCGGCATGGCGCTGGGCACGGGTCTTGCGCTCCTTCAGTTCCGGAAAAACGCCATCCTCGAACACATCTAGGCCTTCGTCGTCAATTTCATCAGCGTCATAGCCGTCGTCAAAACGGATGTCCGCATCAAAGTCGCGGAAGCCTTCTTCCTCGTCAAACACCGGGGCATCTGCCGGGCATTCCTTCTTCAGGAGTTTCAGCACCTTCGCGAACGGTTCTTCCAGTGGGACCTTGAACTTCATCTTCTTGCCCGTCGTCGGGTGGATAAGTTCAATCTTCACTGCCTGCAATAACTGCGCCGGGGCAATTTCCAAAACCTTCTCGGCAATCGGGCGCATCAAGGGCGGCACGCGGTTCAGGCTGTCCTCTCGGCCATCGTAAAGCGGGTCGCCCACCACCGGGTGGCCCGTATAGCGGCTATGCACGCGAATCTGGTGCGTACGTCCCGATTCGAGCTGGAGTTCAAGCAAAGTAGCAATCGCAAAGAACTGTTTTGCCTCAAAATGCGTGCGGCTCTCCTTGCCGCCCTTCACCACCGCCATCTTGAGGCGGTTCTTGGGGTTCCTGCCAATAGGGGCGTCAATCACGCCCGTAAGGTCACGCGGGCAACCCCACACAAGCGCTTGGTACGTGCGGTGTAACGTGCGGGTTTCCAGCTGGTGCGCCAGGTGCCTGTGCGCCGCATCGTTTTTCGCCACCACCATGAGGCCCGGCGTATCCTTGTCGAGCCTGTGCACGATACCCGGGCGAAGCGGGCCGTTGACCGCCGAAAGATTATCCTTGAAATGGTGAAGCAAGCCTGCAGCAAGCGTTCCCGTGCGTACGCCGTTACCCGGATGCACCACCAGATTGCGCGGCTTGTTCAGGACCACGATATCGTCGTCCTCGTACACGATGTCGAGCGGGATTTCCTCGGGCTCAAGCGAACTCGCTTGCTTCTCGGGAACCTTCTCCACCACCACGACCATACCGGTCTCCACGCGAAAATTCTTGGAAACGGCAGCGCCACCGACCTTCACTTCGCCTGCAACTATAAGTTTCTGTATGTCGGTACGCGACACGTTTTCCATCACGCCCACAAGGAACTTGTCGATGCGTTCGCCGGAGTGTTCATCTTTTACAGGAAAATTCATGATGTCAAACTTACAAAAAAAAGCACGCCCGCGAGGACCGCCCTCCGTTTTTTCCGTATCTTTCAAGCATGACTTCGTTACAGAGATTTATTCGCATTCTCGCCATCTGCACACTGCTCCTTGCCGCAACGGCCAGCTCAGCAGGGAATGGAACACGAACCTGGTCTACCTGCTTTCGCCCCAAAATGTTAGCCGTCTAAAATGTGCGGTCTTCAGAAGGTTCGTCTTTGGATTTAGGCTGTTCCTTCGCCTGCTCCTTTTCTTCCTTAATTTGTTTGTGAATCCCTTTCAAGATAAACGGCGAAAGGATTACGATGGCGACACCTACTGTCACAAAGCAGTCCGCCACGTTAAAGGTGGGCCAGCGCGTCATGATAAAGTCAGGGAAATCGCAGTCAATAAAGTCCACGACCATCTCGAGGCGCATGCGGTCAATAAAGTTGCCTATGGCACCTCCAATGATCATCACCACACCCAGGCGGGTAAGGTAATCGCGCTTGTCGATGTTCTTGTAGAACCAGAATAGCACCACCGCGGCTACAATCGATATCAGCAAAAAGAACAGCCAGGGCGGCAAAAACGGCAAGAAGTCTTGCGGGCGGCTGCTGAAGGCGGCACCCTTGTTAAACACCAGGCAAAAGCGCAAAAGGTCGCCAATCACATTGACGTACTCGTGGTTCGGCGCACCGGTCTCGTTCGTAAAGCGAGCCAACGCCCAAAGCTTAGTCAACTGGTCCGCGACGATGCTGAATACAATGACACCAATGTGGAATGGTAATTTGTTAAAAAACTTCAAAAGAACCTCTATTTTCCTTTTACCGCCTTGTACGCCTTGTCTATCCAATTATCCGAATAGAAATGGAGCGACGTCGACTTCACGATGCGCTTCACCGTGTCGCGGGTGATTTTCATCTTTTTGTCGTTTGCAAAAATGGGCGAACCGTCCCCGATAATCTTCATATTCTCCGCCGCCATAAAGAGCGGCCACAGGCAAAACAGCCTCGTGCGCATTTTGATGTTCGGGATGAGCTTTGTGTAGGCGATGGCATCGTCTAGGTGCTTCCATGTCTTTTGCACCAGTTCAGCCATCACTGCGGAGCGACGACGGTCAAAATCCGCGCGGTCCTCGACATTCGCAACATCCTCGAACATCTCGTACGAATGCTTGAAGCCGTGCTTACGGCAAATCTCCTCGGGGATAAAGCACACACGGCGTTCCGCATCTTCGCGGCAGTCCTTCACGATGTTTGCCACCTGGAGCGCAAGACCAAAACTCACGTCCAGCTTTTGCATCTCGGCCTTGCGGGCATTGCCAATAAAGCACGTGTCCGCGGCAAACAAATGCGAAAGCAGCCGTCCCACGATTCCCGCCACATAATAGCAGTACTCGTCCAAATCGGCAACCGTTTCCAGCGTGAACCAGCCCTGGCTCAGCGCCTCCTCCTGCCGCTTTGCAAACTGCGCCATGCCGCCACACATCTCGATGGTCACATCGCGCACAGGTGATGCATAGACCTCAGGCAACTCCTTCAACAGCGGCACCACCACATGTGTGTGCAGGCAAAGGTTCATGTACGGGTGTTCCGACCTGCGCCACTCATCAGGGAGCGCATTTTCAAACGCCTCCACTGCCTCCTCGGCAAGATCAGCCGTCCTGAAGATGTCGGCAAAAAGCGAGAGCAGGTGTTCCTTTTCGTCGGCATCCATCACCGGGTCGTCCTCGACCGTGTCGGCAATGCGCAAAAACAGGTAAGCGAGCAAAATGCTTTTGTGCAGTTTTCCCTTGAGCACGTTGATATTCAAGGCGAAAGTTCTTGACACCTGCAAAAGGATTTCCTCTGCATAGGTCCACGCTTTCTTGCCCGTGAGCACGGACTCGCCCATACCAACTTGTTCAAGGATATTAGCCATACATGGTCTCCGCCATTACGTCGGGTGGGATTTTCTTTGTATTCGCCATCGCGTTCACGTACTTCCATAGGCGTTTGTGCGCCTCGGCGTTCTTCAGCTTTTTGGCAAAGCTCCAAATGGCCCTGTTGTGGATATCGGCCTCGTTCCTCAGCGCGCCCTTCTTGTCACTCTCGTAACGGGCACGGCAGTATTCCAAAAAGTAGGCGGCCTGATAAGTGGTCGAAACCTTCGCCATGGCCACCTTGTAGAGGAAAACGGCAACCAAAAGGAACGGCACTACAGCCAAAAGCACCAGGGCGGAGTCGATCCCCGCGAAAGCACTCAGGCACCATGCCACCGAAAGCGCCGAAAGCGCCGACACCAGCAGCGATAAAAGGAAGTTCTTTAGGCGCAAACGCGTAAAACTCGAGGGATTCTTGGAGAACGCCTCGGGGATTACCGCCCATTTTTTTCCTTTCTTTATCATCTTCTTCAAATACAGGGTGCCGGAATAGCGCCAAAACCAAAAAAACAAGCCGACCCAAAAAACAAGGGGGAGCCAAACGATATATCCATACCACTCTAAAGATTCCATAATACCTCAAATTTAGTAAAGCTTTACATCGCCAAAACAACGCCTCTTCGCCCAATTGGCGAAAAAAAACGATACGGGCTCCGTAACGAAAAGCGCCCTCCGTTTGTAAATTCAGGTTTACAAACGTTTTTTTTCCATTTATCCGCCCAAACTTATCAACAACCGGCCTTTAAATTATTAGATTTAATCACCTAGTTGTTGATAGATTTTATTTTGCTTTTGAGAAGGATGTGTTTGTGATGCAAGTCGAATGGGAAAGATGTTTGAACTACCTTCGCGGAATGCTCTCCGATTCCGTGTACAAGACCTATTTTGCCTCGACCAAGCTCAGCAGTCAGACCGTGGGCCACGCCGTCATCTCGGTCCCGCCCGGACTGGACACTTCCGTCTACTCCGCCTACAAGGAACTCATCCGCCTCGCCTGGCGCGAAACCACGCACAGCGACGCCCCGATGGAATTTGAATTCCAGTCGCAAGAGACTGTTAGTCAACAAGTTACGCCTCCGGGCGATCACGTATTCAAAGACTTTGTGAAGCCGAGTGTGCCGCTCTCCGGCAGTTTCCGCTTCGAGAACTTTGTGCCTGGAGACAAAGCGCAGCTCGCCTTCAACGCCGCCCTCGCAGTCGCAAGAAACCCCGACGGCACGCAGTACAACCCGCTCTTTATTTATGGTTCCTCGGGCCTCGGCAAAACGCACTTGCTGCAGGCTATTGGCAACTACATTCTCGAAGAAGACCCGAACAAGCGCGTATGCTACCTCACCAGCGAGGACTTTTCGCAGCAGTACCTCAAGTGCCTGCGCGAGAGCCGCGTGACCGAGATGAGCGACTTCTACCGCAACGAAGTGGACATCCTCCTCATCGACGACATCCAGAACTGGACCGGCAAGTACGAGACTCAAAACGAGTTCTTCCTCATCTTCAACGCCCTGCACCAGGCAGGCAAGCAGATCGTGCTTACCTCCGACGCTCCGGCAGTCGAAGTCAAGAACCTTTCGGACCGCCTGGTCAGCCGCTTTGCCTGGGGCCTCACGGTCGACATCCAGCCGCCCGACGTCGAGACCCGCGAAGCGATCCTCCACAAAAAGGCCGAGGAACGCCATTTGGAAATCAGCGACGAAGTCCTCCACTTCCTCGCCGAGAAAATCGCGAGCAACGTGCGCTGCCTCGAGAGCGCCATCATCAAGCTCACGCTCCAGTCGAGCCTCATGAATCACGACATCGACATGGGAATCGCCCAAAAGGTCGTCGCCGAAATTGCCCCGACGCTCCGCCGCCGCGTAAGCCTCGACGCCGTGCTCCATGCTGTATCGCAGCACTACGAAGTACCCGAATCCAAACTCACCGAGCCGGGTCGCGGCACCAAGGAAATCTCGAAGGCCCGCCAGGTCGCCATGTACCTGATGCGCGAATGCTCTTCTATCAGCCTGCAGAGCATCGGCTCCCGCTTTGGCGGCAAGGACCACTCCACCGTGGTACACGCCATCAAGAGCGTCAAAAAAGAGATGGAAACGGACTCCAGTTTTGCACGCCTCATCGAGACGCTCAAGAACTCGATCCACGACTAATACTTTGTTCACTATACAGCAAAAGCCGCCGGGAAACCGACGGCCTTTATTGTTTTGCAAAGATTCCAGACGATTCAGCGCAGTTTGGAACTGAACGCAAAGGCGTGGTTCATGGGGCCCTTGCCGTGGCCCAGGTCGAGCATGGAGCCAAGCGCCGCCGAAATGTAATCCTTCGCATTTTTCACGGAAACAGAAAGGTCGTTTCCCAGCGCGAGGTTCGAGGCAATGGCGCTGCTCAACGTGCAGCCAGTACCGTGGGTATTGGGGTTGTCAATCTTTTTGCCGTAGAACCACTGCGGGCCTTTGGCGGTCCACAGCAAATCATTGGCATCGTTCAAGTCGTGGCCGCCCTTCATCAGCACGGCACAACCAAACGCCTCGTAGATCTTTTGGGCGGCGGCTTCCATGCCGGATTCCGAATTGATCTTGTTTCCCGTGAGCACTTCGGCTTCGGGGCGGTTCGGCGTAATGACTGTAGCAAGGGGCAAAAGCTCGGACTTGAGCGTTTCTATCGCCTCGTCGCAAATAAGCTTCGCCCCGTTCGTCGCGACCATCACCGGGTCCACCACAATGTTCCTTGCCTTGTACTGCTTTAACTTGTCCGCAATTACATGGATGAGACCACTGCTAGAGACCATGCCCGTCTTGACCGCATCCGGAAAGATGTCCGTAAAAACGGCATCCAGTTCGTGCGAGAGAAAATCAGGAGAAGCCTCCATGATGTCGGTGACGCCGAGTGTATTCTGCGCCGTCAAAGCGGTAACGGCGCTCATGGCAAAAACGCCATGAACTGTCATCGTCTTGATGTCAGCCTGGATGCCGGCACCACCGCTGGAATCAGAACCTGCAATCGTGAGTGCAGTCTTCATGGAATCCATTCTGCTATTACAGGCAATGAGCCCTTAATTCTTCGTCGCTGAGCGTGCTGAGGTATGCAGGCGGCACGTCGAGAACAGTCTTGCAACCGGTCACGCCGTTAGCCTTCATGCGGAGAGCGGCGCGGGCGTAGGCCACGAGGACGCTGGTCGTGAATTCCGGATTGGAATCGAGCTTGAGGCTATATTCGATCACGTGAGTGTGTTCCTTATTCATGCCGGTCTTGCCGGTACGAATCACGAAACCGCCGTGAGCGAGCCCGCTGTGGTTCTTGTTGAATTCTTCTTCGCTGATGAAGTTTACCGTGGTGTCGTATTCATCGAAGTAGTTCGGCATCGTCTTGATGGCGTTTTCGATGTAAGCCTTGTCGGCACCTTCTTCGGCAACCACGTAAACGAGACGGGTGTGCTTCTGGCGAGTGGTGAGTTCCGGCATGGAACCGCTACGCACGGCTTCGAGAGCCGCTTCCACCGGGCAGGTGTACTGCTTGGCGTTCTTCACGCCCTTGATGCGGCGGACAGCGTCGCTGTGGCCCTGGCTAACACCCTTGCCCCAGAACGTGTAGTCCTTGCCTTCCGGGAGAATGGACTGGGCGTACACGCGGTTCAGGCTGAACATGCCCGGGTCCCAACCGACGGAAATCATCGCGATCTTGCCGGCGGCCTTGGCGGCAGCGTCAACAGCGGCGAAGTGCTGCGGAATCTTGGCGTGCGTGTCGAAGGAGTCGATCACGTTGAACATAGCAGCGTACTTCGGGGTGAGCACCGGCAGGTCGGTAGCGGAACCGCCACAAATGATGAGCAGGTCCACCTTATCCTTCCAGGCTTCCATTTCAGAAACGTTCAGCACCGGAACGCCCGCCGTCTGGATCTTGACCGTAGCGGGGTCACGACGGGTGAAAACGGCGACGAGTTCCATATCCGGAGCCTGCTTCACGGCGCATTCCACACCGCGACCGAGGTTACCGTAACCGAGAATAGCAATCTTTGCCATAACAATATCCTTGTTAAAAATTTTTGCGGAAATAATATAAAAAACTTTATATTCCCGTACTTCCAAATCCGCCGCGGTCGGCGCCGTCGAGAGAACCTTCTTCGAAGGTGAGGGTCGGCTGGATTTCCATGATGCGGAACTGAGCGATGCGGCTCCCCTTCTCGATGGTCACATCGCGAGTGGCATAAACAGGCATTTTCCACCAGTCGTTCGCGCCGCAGTAGCTGGAATCCACCACGCCCACCGAATTCGCCTGCAAGATGCCGAAGTTCTTGAACGTGGAACTGCGCGGGGCGATATGCGCCTCGTAACCCTCGGGCAACTTCATCGCGACCCCTAGGTGAATGAGCCTGAACTCCCCCGCCTTGAGCGTCACGGTCTCCGCCGCCGCAAGGTCAATCCAGTCGGACTTGCCGCCCACATACGTGAGGCGCGTGATAGAATCGTCAAGATATTGAATTTTAATCGTCTTCGTGGTCATGTTCATTTATCATCGGCTTGCTGTGCCGCTTGCTTGGCTACCTTATCTAACGCACGTTCCAGGCGGGCAGGCTTTTTCGCGAGATTACGGATGAGCCCGAACAAAGCCGAAAGTTCGTTGCGTGTGGGGTGCAGGCGCTGCACCATCGTGTTGAGGAAGTTGTCGCGCCATGCCTGGTCGTGGTACTGCCCCGTCAGGTAGCGGTCCAAGAACGCCTTGAAGCTCTCGATTTGCTGGATGGTGGCGGGGCCGGTCTCCGCAACACCCCTGGTGGTGCGCTTAGCACGTCCCTCGCCGTTGGCAAGGGCGCCGGAGCGGCAAAGTTCATAGAGCGAAACCGCCACCGCCTGCCCGAGGTTCAAGCTCATGAGGCCGGGCACCGGGATTTCGCACTGGTACGTGCAGGCGTTCACCTCCTCAAGGGCAAGCCCGCAGGACTCGCGACCGAACACGAGCGCCACAGTACCGTCTTCCGGAAGCATGTCCGAAAGGTTCTGCACCATCGTGTGCTTGATAGCGCTCCCGAAAATGCGGCGACTGTAGGCGACCGCACAAGCGCAATCTCCAATAGCCTCTTCAAAGGTGTGGACAATTTTCGCGTTGTCCAAAATGTCGTGGCTGTTGGCCGCCGTGTGGTACGAATTCTCGATGACCTTCTCGCGCTTGGGGTAAACGATGTAGAGCTCGGGCAAGGCGTAGCAGTGCATGGCGCGAGCGACAAAGCCCACGTTATGGGGATGTTCCGGTTCAACAAGTACGACTCTGAATTTACGCATAATCAAAACTCTTCAAAAAATTCTTCCTGGATCCTTCACTGCGCTACGCTTGTTCAGGATGACGCCGCGCTAACGTTCCACTTGAAACCCTTGCCGCGGATTTCGTTTTCAACCGTTTCGCCGGGTTGAATTTCGGCCCCCTTATAAATCACAGAATGCTTGAGGGTCACGCCGGCAGGAATTTCGGCGCCGGGTTCGATGACGGCTTCGTTCACGTCGCGGCCCAGTTCCTTGAGGCGGGCCTCCACCGCCGCCATGAGACCCTCGGGGGAACCCATGTCTATCCACTGGGCATACAGTTGCGTCATGTCCACAAAGGGGGCACGGCCGGCCGCAATTTCCTGCTTCCAGAATTCGCGGATGTCGAACTCCCCCGGTTTAATTCGAGAGAGGGCTGCATCGCTGTACCACGAAACGCCGGAGAATGTCGCGGGCTCACCTTCTGTAGCACCAAAACGGCCGACCACGCCAGCCAAGCGACCGTCTGCACCTACACGAAAGGTATTCAC
The DNA here is from genome assembly GCF_900141705.1 of Fibrobacter sp. UWP2. Classification (NCBI taxonomy): domain Bacteria; kingdom Pseudomonadati; phylum Fibrobacterota; class Fibrobacteria; order Fibrobacterales; family Fibrobacteraceae; genus Fibrobacter; species Fibrobacter sp. UWP2. The sequence goes on along the minus strand of NZ_FQYM01000018.1, from coordinate 19,629 downwards.
CTTCGCAAAGTCCACCGCCAAGAGCGCCACCTGCGGCCCATTCGGCTGAGCGGCCAATGCCCGCGCATTTTCAACAAAGGCCTTCAAGTCAAAATCGCAATAGGCATCGCCGTTCATAATCAAGAGACCGCCACGGTAGCCAGCCGCATAAATACGGCGCAACGGCCCTGCCGTCCCGAGGATTTCGGGATGTTCGACCCAGACCTTCTCAAAGCCCAGGCGTTCGCCTTCGGCCACCACCTGGTTTGCCAGGTAGTGGGCATTGGCGTGCAAACGAACGTCCCCAATGGCACGGGCCTTGATTGCCTGCTGCTCCAAAATGCTCGCGTCCACCACGGGCACAAGCGGTTTCGGGACGTCGTTCGTCAACGGGCGAAGGCGCGTACCCAGCCCGGCAGCAAGTATCAGGACGTTCAGTTTTTCGGTCATTTTACCATGGCCGCGCTAAAGTCGGCTTCGCAAACCAGGGTCTCGCCCTGCATGATTTTTCCATGGTACTTGAATAGAGTACGACGCGCCATGGTCATCTCGACGATCAAAGTCAAGTCGGCAGGGGGAATCACGGCCGCGCGGAAACGGCAGTTGTCCACACCAATAAAGGCCGGGCGCTTGCCCTCGACCACTTCTGGACGGGCGATTTGCGTCATGATGGTCGCTGCCTGCGCCATCGATTCCACCTGGAGAACTCCCGGCAAAACCGGGTTGCCCGGGAAATGACCGCCAAAGAACTTTTCTTCGCCACTCAAATGCCAAACAGCCTTAATCTTCGGCATGCGCAGGGATTCGTCTGGGGATTCGGGGTCTCCCTTCTGCAGTTCGAGGATTTCGTCGACAAAGGCAAACGGGGCCTTTTGCGGCAAAAGATTATGGACAAATTCTGCATCGTATAGCATAGGGCAATACCTTCTCCATGATTTTGTGGTGGTGAAAATGCCCGCCGTTGAGGATTTCAATATGAATCTTGGGGAGGGCGGGCTTCACAAATGTCAAGTCCCCAAGCAAGTCAAGAATCTTGTGGAACGCGGGCTCTTCGGCAACACGGTACTTTGTCGCGTTCAAAGCGGCATCTCCATCTTTAAGCAACAGGCCGCAAGTTTCGTCAACTCCGGCCAAAAGCCCCGCTTGGCGGGCCTTTTCGTATTCGCTTTCAAAAATAAACGTCCGAGCTTCAAAAATATTGTACAGGTCCTCAGCCGAGTAAACAGCGACACTCGCCGCCGAACCAAAGCCGAGCACATACTCCACTTCAAAAGTTTCACTCGGGTAAATGCGAACCGCCCCCGTACTCCATTCCCAGCTGTCGGTCACAGGAGCGTCGTAAAAAACGAGTTCCTCGGGCGTGCCCGCCTGCTTGCGCACCGCATGGAAAAAAGGGAGAGCGCTCCCGTCGAGCATGGGCAACTCCGCTGAGCAGGGTGCGGCACCTTCGGCGCAAGCATCCACGTTAAATCGGCGGCGCGGCCACATCAAAAAAACTGGCGCCAAGTGCTCGGGTGACGCCAAGCGTGCAGGCGCACCGTCAAAGGAAGCTTCCCCGTTAGCGTATACGGAGGTCCGCGCAGTACTGTACTTCAATTCGTCAAAACACTTCGCGGCATCGGTCCCGTAAAAAGGCTTGCCGTTCACACTCCACATCACTCGCGGTTCCAATTGCGAATTGCGTTCGCAAATATCGACCTGCACACAGGCCCTCTCATACGAAAGGGACCTGGATTCAAATTTCACAGTACGGGTCGCCGGCATAGTACTTTAAAGATAAAAAAATATGGCTTTACTTTTTCTTGGCGAGCACGCGAAGACTCACAACGGACTTGCGCCACAAATTGATGTCCTCGGCGGGGAAACCAGCGACCACCTTCCCTGCGGGAATGCTCTTGGTGACTCCTGCCTTGGCGGCAACACGGGCGCCCTTGCCAATGGTCAAATGCCCCGCCGACTGCACTCCCCCGGCAAACTCCACGTCATCTTCCACGGTGACCGTGCCGGCAATGCCCGACTGCGAAGCCATGTACACATTGTTGCCCACCTGGCTGTTGTGCCCAATTTGGACAAACGAATCAAAATGGCTGTCGTTGCCAATTGTTGTGGGCGAAACAAAGCCCGCGGCCACTACCATGTTGGCACCAAAACTGCAGCGGTCGCCAATGACAACGCCTGCCAAATGGGGCACCGGTAGACGTTTGCCCTCGTTCTCATAAAAACCAAAACCACGGGAACCTATGACCGAGCCCGCCTGGAAAACGCAGTCCTCGCCCACCACCACGTTCGGGTAAATGGTCACGTTCGCCTCGAGCACGCAGTTTGCCCCCACGCGGGCTCCACGCATCACAACGCAATTGGGACCAACCCTGGTCCCCTCGCCCACAAAGCCTTCCACCACGGCCGACGGGTGAACTTCGGCCGTCGCCGCACACCCCGTAACTTGGCCCATTGTATCGGTCACAAAACGGTTCAGGAATTCGACCATCACATGGTAGGGGTTCTTGACGGGAACCACGCAACGCGCTCCAGGCACTTGCGCTTTCGAAACGTCTGTCGGCACAAACACAATGCCCGCCTTCACGTTCGCCAAAACCGATTCCGAAACACCGTTCGCATTCGTCTCGTTCTTCGATAGATTCCCCAACCAAAACGAGACATCCGTTTCGCACGCCTTTTCTATGGCGGCAAACCCGGTCAACAAAAAATCGGCGCCGTCCATAGCTGCCGAGTCGCCGTCCTTAACAAAGCCTGAATTGCCGAGCCATTCTAAAACAGCAGAGAGCGCAACCGGAGTCATCAATCCCCCAATGCCAGCATTTGCACTTGGCTGGCAAACTCAATAGTGATGTCGCCCTGGACCTTACCGCTCAAATCCTCGCCGTCGAGCTGCAAAAATTCATCGGCAGCCACAACCAGCTTTAAAGAGCGCACCTTCCTCGATTTCAAGAAGTACTTTTTGTAGATAAAGCCCAAAAGCGGGATATTCCCGATGGCAATCGCCATCATAAAATTGAACATGTTCGGCACGTCCACCACTTCCAAACAACCGTCGGCCATATTCGACTTGTAAAACGGATTCGCGCCGCTCGCAAAACTCGGGATGTTGCCCACAATCACAGTGCGGTGCCCCGTGATGTCAGCGGATTCGCAGTTACCGTCAACATCGCGATAACCGAGTGTCGCCTTCTTGAGCATATAATTGCGATCGGCAAAAAAGCGGCGCACATAGTGTAGCTTGTTGGCAACGACCGAAGAACTCGAAATCACACCGTTTGCGCGATCCTGGTTAAAGTCATGGGCTATTCGCGCATCGATTCCGGCAGAGAAGTAGTTCGCCATCGCAAACTTGCCGTTGACCTTCCAAATGTCAAAAGGAGTGGCTCGCGCACGCAACAGGCGGCGCACCAAAAACAGCAAGCCGCGGTCCACAAACGGCTTGTACAAGTTCAAAACGCGCGCCAGGTCGTTGCCCGTGCCAAGGGGAATCAAGCCAATCTTTACCCTGCTGGCGTAATCGCCCGTAAGCATCGCCGAAAGCACCGCCGAGACAGTCCCGTCGCCACCCACGGCAATGAGCGTTTCCGTATTCGAGAGCGCCTCGCAAATCTGTTCCCTCATCCCCTCACTCTTGGTGAATTCCGCCTTCCATTCGCTGTCGGCAAACTCCATGGACTTCATGATCTCGGGCAGGAACTCGTGGATGAGCTTGCCTTGGCCGCCGCCGCTAATGGGGTTAATGAGGAATACGAACTTATACATGCTTCAGCAACTCGTTCTTCGCGTCAATGTAGTGCTGCACGCCCTCGTGCACACCGCGGATTTCTTCTTCGTTAAGCGGGCGCGAAATGTGCGCCGGCGTCCCGACGACGAGCGACCCCTCGGGGAACTCCTTGCCCTGCGTCACCACGGCTCCCGCAGCAACGATGCAATTCTTTTTGATGTGCGCCCCGTCCATCACAATGGCGCCCATGCCAATGAGCACGTTGTCGTCGATGGTGCAGGCGTGAACAACGGCGTTGTGGCCTATGGTGACTTCGTTACCAATAGTCACTCCCACGCCCGTCGACAAATGGATGGTCACGTTGTCTTGAATGTTGGTACGCTCGCCCACCACAATCGGGGCGAGGTCGGCACGCAACACGGCGTTGTAGAACACCGAGGAATCCTTGCCGATTTTGACGTCACCTATAAGGCGGGCGCCTTCCGCCAAAAAGACGCCTTCACCCACTTCGGGCTTTTTGCCCTTGTATTCAATGATTGAGGCCATAACCTCAATGTACAATATTTTTCGCGATAGAGTTCCATTCTTCCTGATCGTAACCGTTCAGGAGCATGGCACCCTTGTAACCCGAGAGAATTTCGGCAGCCTTGGCGGTATCGCCCGCGGCCACAGCGTCCTTCATATCTTCGAGTACGTCTTTTTGGAGTGTACGCTTGTCGGCAATGGCACCCAGGCGCTCCTGGCGGAGCACTTCCAGGCTATCGCTCACAAAGCCCAGTTCCCACGTACTGTCGTAGCAGGCCTCGGCAGCGGGCAAGCTCACCATGTCGGTTTCGGCGGCCACGTACAAGGCGTCGCAGCGGGCAAAAGTCTCGGCACAGTTCTTTTTCACATATTTATAGTACTGGTAACCGCCCACAATCAGGCCGATCAACAGCAGGAGGAACACGCCATCCTGCCAACCCATCACCGGGGCGGAGGGAAGTTTGGGGCGACCGTTGACGGTTTCGCCGGCTTCAAGTTTTTCTTCGGCCTCGTCAAAAGGACTCTTTCCGTTCAAGAAACTAAGACCCATAATTATTCCTTATTTTTTTGAAATGGCGTCAAAGACGCGTGCATACAAATAAATTTGCTTCACCAAGCTAGCAAACCCGTTGGACCTCGTCGGAGAGAGCCCTACGTTCAGGCCAATCTCCTGGAAGAACACAGGATCCACACTCAAAATATCGGCCGGAGCCATGTCGTTGTAAATTTTCAAGGCGAGGGCGCCTAGTCCACGGCTAATGAGCGGGTTCGTCGTCCCGCCTTCCACGTCCATCTCAAAATGGAGAACCGAGCCGTTGAACTGCGGTACCAAGTACATCGTAGCGGCGCAGCCCTGGATAATGAATTTCTCGGCCTTGAGGGAGGCGTCCATGCCCGGGTGCGCCTTTGCCAAGTCCAAAAGGAACTTCCACTTGTCGTCCGGATCGGTAAACGACGCGAACTTCTGCCTGACTTCTTCTTGACGTTCCGTAATCGACATAGCGCATTACCAGTGGAAGAACGAGCGCATCTTCCAAATCAACGACGGGCACGCCCAGAGAACGTTAAAGAATATCCTGTACAAAGTCTGCTTTTGGCGAGGGAGCTTGGAGAGGCGCTCGGCGGCGCGGTCAAACTGCGAATCCTTGACCGAGTAGAACGCCTTCTTGGCTCGAGCCACCTGCAAGTGAGACTTGCCCATCGCATCCATCCAGCGAGTGAAGGCCATAGCCTCGATCTGCTCGCGGTCCTCGGCGCTTGTGGACTTGAGCCACTCCACAGCACATTCCGCCACAATCTTGCCGCACAACAGCGACTCGGTAATGCCCGAACGGCTGATGGGGTTCACGCAGCTGGCGGCATCGCCCGCCTTAAAGAGCCCGCACTTGGCAATCGGCTTCTTCGATTGACCGCAGGCGATCATCCCGCCATAAACGGCCCTAATTTTTGCACCCGGGTATCGGGCGACAAATGCTTCGAGCTTTTGCCGCATCGAGATTCCCGACTTGGCATTTTTACCAAGTACAAAGCCGATATTCACCTCGACACCGTCGCGCGGGAATATCCAGCCGTAGCCCTCGGGGAAATCGCTTCCAAAAAAGAGTTCGATGTGTTCGCGGCTATGCTCGATTCCCTCGGCAAGCGCAAAAATCGCAGGCTCCAAATCGGTATCGCCGCTCTCGATTCCCTTGAGGCAGTCTATATCGCGTGTGAGGCGGCATCCCGGACCCGTAGAGTCCACCACCACCTTGGAAAACAAGGTCTCATCGTAATCGCCATTGCCAACAACTATGTTCCAGCCGTTATCCACGCGTTCCAATTTCTTGACCACGGTATCAAAATGGCACTCCACACCGGCATCCTTGCAGCCGACGGCCAAGGCATGGTGGAATTTGGAGCGGTCCAACAAGCAACCGCAGTCCTTGCTATAAAATTCGGCCCTGTACCCCTTGGGAGAAGTAAAGTAGATGCCCGAAATGGGTCCGCGAACCCAGCTACGGTCTATGGGCCACAAGGCACCCAGCCTGCTGGTCGAGGCAGCTTCGGCACAAAAAATCGGTTCTTTCCAGGGGGCTTTTTTGTCCAACAAGAGCACCCGTCTAGCCCCTCTCGTCATTTTTCCGAGGGTGCAAGCGGCCATCAAGCCGGCTGGACCGGCCCCGCAAACCACGGCATCGTACTCTTTTGAAAGGAAATCTGACATCTCAAGGTCAAAATTAGCATTTATTTATCTAGTTTTTTTACTTATATACGTGTTTTTTGAAAATTTTTAGTTATTTTAGGGCTATCCGTTATTTTGGTTTTTCCATAAAGGGAATGTTATATATGAATATGATGAAAACTTCTAAACTTGGACTCTGCCTCCTGGGAGCTCTCGCCATCAGCGCCGTTGCACAAGACAACTGGGCGGGCAAGAACCTCAACGTTTCTTTCCGTGATAAGCGTATCGACGGATTCGACTTCAGCAATTCCAAGGCGGTCAAAAATGTTACGGACTTCCAGCGTTCCGCCGGTGACAGTCCGAACTTCACCGAAGCCGACCTTGCCGGTGTTTCTTTCCAGAACGCGGTGATCAACAACGCCAGTTTCAAGAACGCCAACCTCAAGAAGGTCATCATCAGTGGCGCCGACATCCGCGGCACAACATTCAAGGGCGCCGACATGGAAGAGGCCAACCTCTACCGTGCCACTCTCCTCGATAGTGAATTCCCGCAGACCAACCTGAAAAATGCACGACTCGACGCCATGAAGGTGTCCGATGCCGCCGACTTCAGCAAGGCCGACCTCACCCAGGCCTCCGTGATGGACGTGGACCTGACCGGTGCAGACTTCAGCAAGGCGAACCTCACCAACGCGAACTTCAGCCGTTCCCTCATGGCTAACAGCAACCTCAAGAAGGCGACCCTCGTCAAGACGGACTTCACCGCCTGTAACTTGATTGCCGCCAACTTCAAGGGCACGGACCTCATCAACGTGAACTTCGCCAAGGCCGGTCTTTCCCAGGCCGAGTTCGGCGGTGCCGAGTTCAAGAACGTGAACCTGCAGGAAGCCGACCTTTCTCTTACGACCTTCAACGACGTCGACCTTTCCAAGACTCAGCTCCAGAAGGCCAAGTTCGCCCAGTCCACGGTCAAGAACATGGACTTCAAGGGTCAGGACCTCACTGGCGTCGTGTTCGACAAGGGCACCGTCTCCAAGAACGAGTTTGAAAGGGCCAAGCTGAACAAGACCTCCTACTTCGACGCCGCCGTCGAAAAGAACGTGTTCAAGGAAGCCGAACTCATGAAGGCCGTCTTCGATGGCGCTTACGTGTTCAAGGACATCTTCGACAAGGCTGACCTCACCAAGGCCAACTTCGCGAACTCCACCATCGAACGTTCCGACTTCAACCTCGCCCAGCTCTCCGGTGCAAGCTTCGCCGGTGCCAAGCTCGAAAAGGTGAGCTTCCTCAACGCCAACATGCAGGGCATCAAAATTGACGCCGACACCAAGATGAACGACGTCGACTTCTCCGGTGCTGACTTGAGCAACGCGAAGATCGAGAAGTTCACCGCCAAGAAGGTGATCTACGACAACAAGACCAAGTTCCCCAGCGGCTTTGATCCGCGTCAGTACGGCTTCACCAAGCGCGGTGAGAAGGCTGCCGACATCAAGGTCGAAGGCAAGAAGAAGAAGTCCGTGGACGACGACACCTCCACCGACCAGAAGCCGCGCAAGAAAAAGAAGAAGAAAAAACATTCTGACGACGACGACGAATAATTCTTCCCTGACTAACGGATTTAAAAAAGGCGCTCGCAAGAGCGTCTTTTTTTTGCCTGCATCAAAAAGGCAAGCCTTGCAATTCGCGTATTACTTTTTGTCCATGAGCCAGGCAACAGCCTCGCCTAGGCTGTGCACGCGGACAACGCGCATCCCCTCGATGTTCTCCGGGAGCTTGCCGGACGCGGGCACAATAGCCTCGACCATGCCGAGGCGACGAGCTTCCTTGAGGCGCTGGTCCAAAAGTGAAACGCTGCGAACCTCCCCCGAGAGGCCCAGCTCGCCGATGGCGATGGTCTGGCGCCCGAGCGGGATGCCCAAATGGTTGCTGGCAATGGCGAGGGCGATGGCAAGGTCGGAGGAGGCGTCATTCACCTTCATGCCGCCTGCTATGCTAGCGAAAACATCGGCAGGACCGATGGTCACATCGCCGAATTTTTCAAGCAAAGCCAAAATGATGGTGAGCCGTTTGGGGTCTATCCCTGCGGCCACCCTCTGCGGCACGGCAAAATTCGTTTGGCTCACCAGCGCCTGAGTCTCGAACAAGAGCGCGCGCGAGCCCTCAAGCGTACAACACACCACACTCCCGGGAGTCGGCGGCACGCCCTCCTGCAAAAACACCTTGCTCGGGTTCGCGACCGATTCGAGCCCGTGACTCGTCATTTCAAAAACACCGATCTCGTCAGTCGCGCCAAAGCGGTTCTTGATGGTGCGGAGCAACCTGTACTGGTGGTTGCGGTCCCCCTCGAAGTACACGACCGTATCGACCATGTGTTCCAAAATGCGCGGGCCAGCGATTTGCCCGTCCTTGGTGACATGCCCGATGAGGATGGTGATGCAGCCAGAATTCTTGGCGAAGACCATGAGGTCGAGCGTACATTCACGCAACTGCGAAGCACTGCCCGGAGTCCCCGGCAGGTCGCCCTTGTAAACTGTTTGGATGGAGTCGATAACCAGAACCTGCGGCTTGATTTCCTTGGCCTGTTCAATAATCTTTTCGAGGCTCGTCTCACAAAGCAACAGCATGTCGCTGCCAGAAACGTTCAAGCGTTCGCTGCGAAGCTTCACCTGGCAGGCACTCTCTTCGCCGCTCACATACAGGCTCTTGACGCCGGCGGCGGTCATCGTGGCGAGCGTTGTGAGCACCAGCGTGGACTTCCCGATGCCGGGGTCGCCACCGATGAGCACCAGGGAACCTGGCGCAAGCCCGCCCCCCAGCACGCGGTCGAACTCCGCATTGGCGGTGCTTAGCCGCCGCGTGTCCTCGGTAGCCACATCCCTGAGCGGAACCACCTTATGGACCGGACCTCCGAGCCCTCGCTTGGTGGAGGCCACATCGGCCACTGGGGCCGCATGCTCCTTCAATGTGTTCCACGCCCCACAGAACGGGCACTTGCCCACCCACTTAGGGGTGGTGTTGCCGCAGTCCGTGCACAAAAATTCGATTTCTTTTTTTGCTTTTGTCGCCATGCACATCAATATAACAAATGTGCAGTGACATTTTGTGTCATAGTGAACAGATTTTCACTATTTTCAGGGATAAGTAGAACTTTTTTGTTGTTAATGCTTGCGAATTTTTCCGCAGGTTATTTCTTTTTTGAAGACAGCTTCTTGAATTCGGCGCGAGCCTTTTTCATGTCGGCAAGGAATGTTTCGTCATTATGCAGACTTGCAAAAGCTCCCGAGACAAGCACCTTGGAGGCATCAACGTCGCTTTGCCAATGGAACCCAGCAATCACGCGACTTTGCCCCCATTCGTAGGCGTACTTCAACAAAGCGTCTTGAGCAGCCGGGTTTATTTCCACAAGCAACATTGCCATCGACCACGCAAGAATCGTATGCCCCGACGGGTAAGAGCCATTCTTCCTTAAGGCTTCTTCGTCTTTAGGGACGAGCGTCGGTTCGTTGAAACGGTCGAACGGGCGACGCCTCATGTAGTGTTTCTTTGGAACTCTGCCCACTTGCCGGAGTGTTGCAATCCCGCGTTCAATCACGTTCATGATGGCAGGAGTCTTTTTTGCAGAAATCTCCATGCCAAAGGGCTCGCTGAACATCCGGACCATATCGTCCATGGCTGTTGCCGCTTGCGCAATTGCAAGTGCCGCACGTGCGGAGTCGGCTCGCATGGCCTTGCCCCACATGTACTGCGAAATATCGTACATGAACTGCACCGAAGTTGTTTCCGGTGGCGCCGGGTAGAAGTTCAGCGCATTCGGGAGAGCATCCGCCTCCACGTAAGGTTTGACATCTGCAGCGAAACTGCAAAGCGATGCGCCGCAAAAGGCGACAACAATAAATACCTTCTTGATAAGATTGTTCATGCGTTGAATATAAATAAAAAAGACTATCTTTTGCGGTTGAACTGGAGATTACAAATGCACATTCTTGAAAAAATCAGTGATTTCATTGGCAAGTGGATGGCTGTTGTCGTACTTGTGATTGCGGCGCTCTCGCTGTTCCTGCCGAAATCGACGCTCTGGATTGAACTCAGTTGGGTAAATTACCTTTTGATGGTGGTGATGTTTGGCATGGGGCTCACGCTAAAGCTCAGCGACTTTGCGCTTGTATTTGCGCGCCCCAAAGAAATCACCATCGGGTGTGTAGCGCAGTTCATCGTGATGCCTGCACTCGCTTTTTTACTCTCCAAGGCTTTCGGGCTCGATGCCGCACTGATGGCGGGCGTGGTTCTCGTAGGCACCTGCCCCGGCGGGACCTCGAGCAACGTTATCACCTACCTCTCGAAAGGCGACGTGGCGCTCTCCGTAGGCATGACCAGCGTGAATACATTGCTCGCACCTGTGCTGACGCCTGCAATTACGTACCTATTGCTCCGCACGACGGTGAACGTGGATGTGCTAGCGATGTTCCTTTCTATCGTGAAGGTCGTCATCGTGCCGATTGCGCTCGGGTTTGTCATCAACAAGTTCTTTGGCAAATGGACTGCGCGTGCCGTGAAGGTGTTGCCGCTCGTTTCCGTGATTGCGATTGCGATGATTGTGGCCGCAGTCGTCTCACACAATGCAGCAAAAATTCTCTCCACGGGCGCCATCGTGTTCGCCGTCGTGATTCTCCACAATCTGCTCGGCTACGGTTGCGGTTTCGGTCTCGGCAAGCTGCTGAAATTTTCGACACCCAAGACAAAGGCTCTCTCTGTGGAAATCGGCATGCAGAATTCCGGTCTTGCCACGAGCCTTGCGGCGACGGCGTTTTCGGGACTTGCCATGGCGACGGTTCCTGGCGCCATCTTCTCTGTATGGCACAACATCTCCGGCGCGATTTTGGCGAATGTGTATCGCAGGTGGGGGGCGTAGCCGTACGAACTGGCTAGACAGAGCCTTTTCTGAACCTTAGCGGTCCTTGTACATTTTCTCGTAGTACTTTTCGTACTCACCGTTCACGATGTTGTCGAGCCATTCCTGATTGTCCAGGTACCAGCGGACAGTCTTCTCGATGCCTTCCTCAAACTGGAGCGAAGGCTCCCAACCAAGTTCCTTCTGGAGTTTGCTGCTATCGATGGCATAGCGGGCGTCGTGACCCAGGCGATCCGTCACGTAGGTGATGAGATTCATGTCCTCGCCTTCGGCACGGCCAAGCAGGCGGTCTACAGTCTTGATCACGACCTTGATGATGTCGATGTTCTTCCATTCGTTGAAACCGCCAATGTTGTACGTCTCGGCGACGGTCCCCTTGTGGAAAATCAGGTCGATAGCGCGGGCGTGGTCCTCTACAAAGAGCCAGTCACGCACGTTTTCGCCCTTGCCGTACACCGGCAAAGGCTTTCGTTTGCGGATGTTGTTGATAAAGAGCGGGATAAGCTTTTCGGGGAACTGGTAGGGACCATAGTTGTTGGAGCAGTTCGTGACAATCGTCGGCATGCCGTAGGTGTCGTGGAACGCGCGAACAAAGTGATCGGAACCCGCCTTGGAGGCGGAATACGGGCTATGCGGCGTATACTTCGTGGTCTCGTAGAAGAAGTCTTCGCCGTAAGCCAGGTGGTGCTCGGAACTGGAGGCGGTCGTCGTAAACGGGGGCTCAATGCCCTCCGGATGCGTCATCTTCAAAGCCCCGTAGACTTCATCGGTCGAGATGTGGTAAAAGCGCTTGCCTTCGAACTTCTCGGGAAGACTCTCCCAGTAGAGCTTTGCCGCCTGTAAAAGGCTGAGTGTGCCCATGACATTCGTGCGGGCGAAGGTGAACGGATCCTTGATGGAGCGGTCCACATGGCTCTCCGCAGCAAGGTGGATGATACCGTCCACATGCTCGTCCTGCATGAGCTTGTAGAACGCGTCGAAGTCGCAAATATCCATCTTCACGAACTTGTAGTTCGGCTTGCCTTCGATGTCCTTGAGATTGGCAAGATTACCAGCGTACGTGAGCTTGTCCAAGTTGATGATATTGTACTCGGGGTACTTGGTCACGAACAGGCGAACCACGTGACTTCCGATAAAACCGGCACCGCCGGTGATGACGATATTCTTCATTTTTTCCTGCCAATGTAACTTTTTAATAAAAAAATAAAAAAAAAAACAATCTTCAACCCAAGCGCCGCCGCTTTTTGGAAAGTAAAAATTATCCATATAAAGCAAAAATCGGTAAATTTTGTGGTTGGATATAGTATTTTAAATATGTTCATGTTGTGGGCTAAAAAGATCTGTCGTTCATCCAGTGCGAAACTCTTCGTTTCGGGGTATTGCGCTGTACTCGCGCTTCTTTTTACGCTATTGCTCCTCGCCTGCAGCAACATTGATATTCCCACAAACTTAAAGAATTCCACAGGAAGTTACCTCGCCCTTGACGATTCAGAATACCCCTACGCAGGACTTCCCAGAATCGTCATTGAAACAGACGAGTTCACCCAGGTCAAGGATCGTGAAACCGAAGTCCCTGCCAGGCTTCAAGTCTATGGGAAAGACTCCCCTACAGATGAAATCAAATTCCTGACCATAAGAGGACGCGGCAACACTTCTTGGGTGACTATGCCCAAAAAAAGCTACAAGTTAGAGTTCAACGACAAATACGCTTTTTTGGGGATGCCCCAAAACCGTGACTGGGCACTCATAGCCAACTACGCAGACAAGACTCTAATCAAGAACTACCTAGCCTACCACCTATCCGCCACCCTCGGCTTGCCATATACCCCCAAGTGCCAATTCGTAGAACTGTTTTTAAACAAAGAATACCAGGGCGTTTATTTGCTAACGGAGACCATCAAAGTCGCCAAAAAAAGAGTCAACATTCCAGAAAACGATTCCTCTTACCTAGTTGAAGTCGACTCCAAGTACAAAAAAGATGAACAGGTATTCTTATCGGAACAAGGCAAACCGTTCCACGTTTTAAGTCCCAAAAACGCATCCTACGCCTCTTTAAGCCTTCTGCAGAACCACATCAACAGCTTCGAAGAATTCTTAAAGACTCCGAACACAACAGAAATCGCCAACTGGATAGACATAGACTCCTATATCAAATATTACTGGATTCAAGAATACTCCAAGAATTTCGATGGAGCCTTTTATACCAGCGTATTCTTCACCTGGGAAAAAGGCGGTCCAATAAAAATGGGACCTGTATGGGATTTCGACCTCGCCTTTGGCGGTCACCCCGACACCCTTAACGACGCTCCCGAGGGATGGTACATAAAAAAAACATATTGGACTCACAGGCTATTCAAAAAGACAGCTTTCAGGTTAAAGGCATACTCTTTCTTCGACGAACACCTTCAAGAATTCAAAGCTGTAGAAGACACCATCGAGTCTTTGCGAAAGCGTTTGCGCAATGCGGCTAAAAACAACTTCACGCGGTGGAACATTCTAAATAGCACCGAGCACGAGAATCACATTCGCAGCTATTCTTCGTACGACGAAGCCATCGACGACCTCATCGCATGGCACCGTAAAAGACTGGCTTGGATCAAAAAAGAACTAGAGTAACTACCCTATTTCTTTGAGGTAACGCGACAAAGCGTCCTGCCATGTGGGGAGCGGTTTGAACCCGGCCTCCACAAGCTTGCTCTTGTCCAATCGACTGTTGAACGGGCGTGCCGCCTTGCTAAGCCCGTATTCCTCAGTCGTGACGGGGACCACCTTTGTCGCAAGTCCAGCCTGGCGGTAGATTTCGCAGGTAAAATCGTACCAGCTGATGTAGCCGCCTTCGTTCGTCGCATGGTAGTAACCGTATTTTTCACTTTCGTTCATGTCGATTAGCAGGCGTGCCAAATCAAACGTGTATGTGGGAGTTCCAATCTGGTCGTTCACCACGCGCACCGTATCGTGAGTCTTCCCCACATTCAGCATCGTCTTGATGAAGTTCTTGCCGTTGAGACCGAACACCCAAGCGATGCGGACAATAAAGTACTTGTCAAGAGTTCCCGAAACGGCAAGCTCCCCCTCGAGCTTCGTCTGGCCGTACACGTTGAGCGGCTTGTACGCCTTGCAATCGGGCAGCCATGGTTCAGTACCCTGGCCGTCAAAAACATAGTCCGTGCTGATGTAGGTCATTTTGCAACCCAGCTTTTTGCACACGTTCGCGATGTTCTGCGTGCCGCCCGCATTGATGGCTCGCACCTTGGCCACTTTGTCGTCGTCTTCCGCCAAGTCCACGGCGGTCCAGGCGGCGCAATGGATGACAGCATCCGGCTTAACTTCAGAAATGACCCGTTCCACCGCAGCCGCATCCGTAATGTCCATTTGAGCGTACGGCATGGTCGTCACCGCACTGCCGTCTGCCACACCGCTGTATTCGGGAGCAATGTCGCTCCCCACGCCCGTATGGCCTCGACGAGCCAATTCGTTCATCACATCGTGGCCCAACTGACCACCCACTCCGGTAACAAAAAACTTCATAATGAACCTCAATTTTCTTAATTATAAAAATTTTAAGGCATTAGCGCTTTAAAGTACAATTCAACGCGGTGCCCCGTCTCGAAACCGAACATTTCGCCGCGGTTCATCTCGTAAGCCATGCCCATCCCCAGAGGGAACGGGAACCACCCAAAGTAGTAAGAAACATCGCCACGCATGCGGAAACCGCGGTAGGCATCGTCCATCTTTTGGTATGCTTTAAGCATGTTGAAATTTTTGCTTTCCTCTACTCTCCAGCGATATAGAAATGCATAGCCTATACGCCACCCGGTTCGTTTGGCATAGTCCCAAAGTAAGTTCCACACAAAAGAAGCCTTGAGGCCAATCTCGTCGCCGGGTTGAAAGTTCTCGTTTTCAACGAACGTGTAATATTGCATGCTGTAACCAAGCAGCAAACCCCGACTGAACCAATATAAAATGGTAGGCTCCACCCCAAGGCGGTTAAAGCGTTCGACGCGGCTTCCCTCACCCGGTTGGAACCGCCAGTTCGCGACCACCCCTAGCCACCTCATCGGGAAAAACTTGACCCCGACAAAAGATTCATTCATTCCGTTCACTTGCAGGTTAACAGCCTCATGACGCTGGTCATGCCACATGGTGTCCCATTCGTAGCTCACCAACCTGTACGAAAGATCCGTATACAAGCTAAAGCAGTCACAAGTGGCAATTTCAACATTCCACCCAATGTCCCCGCTGTAAACGTCGTCACGAAGTTCTGCAATTGCGCCCACGCCCACCGTTGTTTGCGGCGGGAGAGCCGGCCGCAAGGGTTCGGTCGCAAAAGCCGAAGCTGCAAGCAAGGCGACAATTAGCAATAAATGAATCATACACCAAATTCTGGCTATTTTGCCATGTCAAGGTCTTCAAGGACTTTGCGCTGGGCTTCAGCCTGTACCGAGATGGAATCCAGAGTTTTTTGGAGGGTTTGTACTTGTTGAATCAGTTCGGCATTCTTCGCCGTGAGTTTTGCAATCTCCGCCTCGCCTTCGGGATTGGAGCAGGCGACAAAAATGCAAACAATTGTTGACAAAATAATGAATTTCATTTTCATACATCCCTATAATAGAAAAAATCGTTATATTTGTTATTGTTAATTAGAAAAAAAGGTTATTATGCTAGACGAACTTTGGACATGCTTCAAAGAAAGGGGCTATTACGGCTCCGTATCGGTTCGGAACACAAGCGACAGTTCCAAGCAGTCCACTTTTTTGCTAAAAAGCGACCCGGCAGAGAACGCCGACGAATCTGCGACCGACTTCGCCATCTTCGCGGCCATCTACGACATGGATCCCGAATATACAGCAGTCTGCATCGTAAAAAAGGGTTACAAGGGTTCTTTTGACGGGTTCCCGGTCATAAGTTGCCCCCGGGACAAAATTACCGACGCCCTAGACAACGCCATTTTGGAAGGGCTCGGCCACAAGAAGGCTTTCTTTTTCAGGGAAACGGGCGCAGTCGTACTATTTGGCTACAAGGACTTTTCCCTCGGCTGATTTTTTTTAACTTTTGGATGTGAAAAAGCCCGAATTACTGCTCCCCGTAGGTACACGCGAAATGCTCGAGGCCGCCATCCAGAATGGCGCCGACGCCGTGTACTTTGGAGTTCCGCACTGGAACGCGCGCGGCCGCACCGAGGACTTTAGCTTTGACGACGTTCGCGAAATGATCCTGTATGCGCGAGTACGCGGAGTGCGCACATTCCTCGCGATGAACGTGCTGGTCTTTGAACGCGAATTGCAGGGACTTCCGGAATTTTTGGAGCGGTTGATTGCGCTTGAACCCGACGCCTTCATTATCCAAGACATAGGCCTCGCCCGGCTAATCCGGGCCATAGCACCCAACCAAGAAATTCATGCAAGCACGCAGATGACGCTTGCAAGCGCCGAGGCGGTGAACTTGGTTTCGCAACTGGGGTTCAACCGAGCGGTACTCGCGCGCGAGCTTTCGCTGAAGCAGATTGCGACCATCCGCGAAACGACACCGCTCGAACTGGAAGTTTTTATACACGGGGCTTTGTGCGTAAGTTATTCGGGGCAGTGCCTCACGAGCGAAAACTTTGGCGGACGAAGCGCAAACCGCGGGCAATGCGCACAAAGCTGCAGGCTCCCTTACCGCATTTTTGTGGATGGCAAAGAATACATGCAGGCGAAGGCTCCGTATTTGTTCAGCCCTCACGACCTGTGCGCCCTGCCCATAATTGACGAACTCCGTGAAGCCGGAGTCGATTCGCTCAAGGTCGAAGGGCGCCTGAAAAGCCCGGAGTACGTGGCCGCGGTGGCAAAGGCGTACCGCAAAGCCTTGGACCAGAGTTCTACAAACACTCCGCTCTCCCCCGACGACATGGAACCGCTGGAAGTGCTTTTTAGCCGTGGGCTCCGAACGGGCTGGCTCAAGGGCGTTGACCACCAGCAGCTGGTGGACGGCTCGTTCAGCAACCATCACGGAGAATTCCTCGGAAAGGTCTTGAAGGTGGACCGCGGCGGGATTGTTGTGGAAGGCGATAATGCTGCGCCAAATTCGCCGGTTTGTGCCGCGCCGCGCCCTGGAGACGGTATCCTCTTCGAGAATCCGGAATTCGAGGTGAGCGTCGGCGGGCGTTTATTCGGAATCCGCACTGCACAGGGCAAGGGCGGCGCACAGAACTTCATCCTCGACATGGGACGCGATTTCAACGCACGGCAAATCGCCCTGGGCATGAAGGTTTACCGCAACGACTCCCCCGCACTCGAAAAGGAATTGCGCCGCACTTTCACCGACCGTGAATTGGCAAAGCACGTGCCTATCGACATGACTTTATTCGGGCGCATCGGCGAGCCGCTGAAGTTGACCGTCTTTGACGGCGACGGACACAAAGTCCAGGTGGAAAGCGAAACCGCATTGGATGCGGCTCGCAACGCCACAAACCGCATTGAAGAACTTGCCCGCAAGGAGCTCGCGGCGCTCAGCGCAACGGCTTACCGCCTGAATTCGCTGGACGCGCAAGTGGACGCAAACGCCTTTGTACCGGGAAAGGTCTTGCGGACTCTCCGGCAAAAAGCCGTCGCCGCGCTGGACGCAGCACGCTGCCTGTGGAAACCTCTCTCGCCCAGCGCGAATTCGGGGCGCGAATTGCTGAGCGCCGCGATGCACAAACCCGCGGGAACTCCAAAGCCCAAAACAAGCATTTCCGTCCTCGTCCGCCGTCCCGAACAAATCCCTGCGCTCGAAGGACTCGACATAGACAACGTCATCATGGACTTTGACTGGGGCGTAAAATACGACGAACCGCTTGAACAAATCCGCGAACTCGGTTTCAGGGCAGGCATGGCCACGCTCCGCATCCACAAGCCGGGCGAAAGCCACTACCTCAAGAACATCCTGCGGCTATGCCCCGACTTTGCGCTGGTCCGTAACCTCGGCGCACTCTCCATCCTCAAGGAAAGTGGCATCCCGCTCGCGGGCGACTACAGCCTGAACGCCGCAAACTGCCTGAGTTACGACTGGCTCCTGTCACAAGGATTACAGACGCTCCACCCCTCGTGGGACCTGAACTCCACGCAGCTTTTCGACCTGCTGGGCAACATTGACCCCGCACGTCTCGAGCTCTCGCTCCACCAGTACATGCCCGCATTCCATTCCGAATACTGCGCGTTCGCCCGCGCGCTCACTACCGGCAGGCGATTCCCCGAATGCGGCAAGATTTGCACCCAGCACAAGGTCGAAATTCTCGACCACAAGGGCGAACGACACTTCTTGCAATCCGATGCCGAATGCCGCAACACGCTATTCGTTGGCAAGCCGCAATCGGCATTCAAGTTGCTCCCGCAACTGCTCGCCGCGAACGCATTCCACTTCCGCATTGAACTTTTGGACGAAACTCCAGAAGTAGTCCGCCGCAAGGTGCAGACCTACGCCGAAGCCATCCGCGGGCGCCTCCCTGTAGAAACCGCCATCCGCCTCGCCGGCGTCGAGGAGAAATACGGCCTTTCCGAAGGCCAGCTCTTCAACGAAAGCGTGTGGCACGACCGCAAAAAAAATGACGCCGGCAAATAAGCCGACGCCATAAAAACTCCGCAATTACGTAAATTAATCAACGCAGTACATGTCGTACATGGCCTCTCTGGAGAGATCCTTGTAAGAATCGGGATCTTCCATAAGGAGGATACTGCCATCGCAAGAGGATGAGCCTTCGCTTTCGGTATCCAAAGCGAGGACACCAAGTATCATCTGGCATGATTCTGCATCACCCATATCGGATTTGACAATAGCGACAGCCTTGCCGGTGTCCCACTTTATGGTCACTTCGCCGTCCTCGAGGACCCAAGTATCGTCAGACTTCTTGAAGTTGCAGGTAAAATCGGTTTCTCCGCCATTGCCCAAGCCTTCGTCATCATCGTCATCGGCGTCTGTCGAGAAGATGCCCCAAAGTTAGTTGAAATTTCTGCAACCAAAAAGAAAAAGGTGGTCTCCAACTTGTAAATTTGGTTCAGCAAAAAAACACCAAGCAAGAGGATAACCACCATGATGAAAAGTACAAAAAGAACCCCAAAACTGTCAATCGTCCGCCGCGAAGAAATCGACATTTCGACCAGTATCGGGGTGGTTCTGGCCGACCTTGCCGAACAGGGGAAAAGCTGCCTTGACGCGCTGTCGAGGGAGATGGGCGCAAGGCTCGTGGAGGCGATACTCCTGGCCGAAAGGGAACAGCTCGGCGGTGCAGCATACCACCCCAGGGAGGGCTTCAAGAAGTGGTCCAGCCAGGGCGGTTCCGTGTACATCGCGGGCGGCAAGGCGAAGGTGCGCGTA